>JAFKLR010000003.1:900000-1160999 GCA_017304685.1 Sphingobacteriia bacterium
CAAAAAAAGCTTTAACTTATTCTAACAATACAGGAATTACACATACTAAAAATTCTATTATTACATTAGAAGATCTAATGAATGAACCTGAAAAAGTACCTACCTATATTTCTGGTGAATTGAATGAAAAAATGGTTTTTACTCAAGGTTTATTAATATGTAAAAGTTTCTATATATTATATAAAGCTAACTTCTTTTCATATTTTGAACAAAGTAATTTTGAAGGTTTAAAACTTAACTTAATTAATCCAAATGCTAATTTAACTGAAAAACAAACTCATGATTTTCTTAGCAGGATGAAAAGTTTTACTATTAGAAAACCATGGGAAAAACTAACAAAAGAAATTTATTCAGATGCAAATTATGAAGCACTTTTAAGTATATTTAGCCTTAAATCACAAATAAAATATTCAATATTTAATGCACTTTTACTTATGAATCCTGATAAAAAATTTATACAACGATTTTTAGGAAGGCTTATTAGCGATTTATTGAATATAAAACGTGATGATAACACCGCAAAAGAAATAGCAGATTTACTTATATTAGGAGGTAAATATAAATGTTTACCCCTTATAAACTTTAACTCTGAGGAACTCGATGTAATACCTTATTTAAAAAAAACTAATGAAAATAAATTAATCGATGAAATCTCAATAATTTTTGAGCAAAAAGGCCTTGGTGAAAGATTCAAATTTGTTAAGCCTAGTTCTTCTGATGCAACCTTTCACAATTTAGAATGGAGAATGTATCATAAGGAAAAACATGATACTTATAAAGAAAGATAAATTAATTTAAAGTAAGCCTATTGCTTATAGTAGACTTACTTTAAAACTTATTTTTTAACAACAATCGCTCCTGTAACTTGACCTGATATTTGAGCGTCGCCATAAACTTCAATTACACCAGTACCTGATTCAAAAATAATATTATTTATTTTAGTTTTGCCTTTTATAATAACTTTTTGATCTTTCTTATTATTATTTTTAAGTACTTTAAGATTTTCAATTTTAGAATCATTGATGGTAGTTTCTTCAGATACAACTTCTAAGTCT
Organism: Sphingobacteriia bacterium; assembly: GCA_017304685.1. Taxonomy (NCBI): domain Bacteria; kingdom Pseudomonadati; phylum Bacteroidota; class Sphingobacteriia; species Sphingobacteriia bacterium. The sequence goes on from JAFKLR010000003.1 coordinate 901,056, forward strand.
TTTCCCTCAGAAGAATTCATAACTAGTAAACCAATTATTTTAGTTTTACCCTTTGAAGTAACGTTGTTGAATTTTGCGGTCCCAATAATTGAGGTATCTGTATATTTAACATCTTTAAAAATAGATGGACCTACAATTTCAATAATTTCAAAATTGCTACTATAAATTTCACTATTACCAGTAATGTTTGTAAAACCAATAGCGGTAACGTTTTTAATTGTAGAAGGACCCATAATTGAAATATTATTATATTTCCCACTTTTAACAGTTGCAGGTCCCATTATATTTAAATCTTCTTCTGCAAAAGCTAAAGAACTAATAAATATTGATAATAATAAATAAATAAACTTCATAATTTCCTCTTTAGATTATAAATGATTATTATGAATATCTTCAGTTCACAATATATTTGTTAATGACAATTTAAGCATAATATATAATATTACCATTTTATTTACTAGAGATTTTTAAAATTCTTTTGTGATAATTAAATATATTTCAAATGCAATAAGTTATTTTTAAACAACTAAATTAGCTCATAATTACATTGCATATTTTTTATATATTGATTTAATACTAAATATAGCAACCAATATTTAAATACACCTTTATGAATAAAATAATCTTAAAATTACCTTTATTTTTTTCTTTCTCATGGCTTATTTTATTCTTTATATTTCCATTTATAATAATATTTGCAGTTGCATTGAGTTTACCTATTGAAGCAATTCCTCCCTTTGAACCTTTCATAAGATACGCAAAGGAAATTGGGATTATTATTAATCCTACACTTGAAAATTTTAGCCTTTTATTTACGGATAAAGCATATCTAAACGCATATTTACTCTCGTTAAGGCTTGCCGTTGAGACAACTATAATTACTCTTATCCTAGGCTATCCTATTGCATTATACATTGCTTCAAAGAAAGAAAAGACTAGAAAAACTTTACTTATGCTTATTTTAATTCCCTTTTTTACCTCGTTATTAATTCGTATTTACGCATGGATGATTTTGTTAAAAAAAACTGGCCTTATTAATAAAACCCTCCTTAAAATCGGTTTAATTTCTAAACCAATAATTTTCCTTAATAACGAATATGCAGTTTTAATAGGTATGGTTTATAGTTACTTACCTTTTATGATTTTGCCAATTTATTCTGTCATTGAAAAAATTAGTCCTGAAATAGTTGAAGCAAGCCATGATTTAGGGGCAAGAAATTTTACTACCCTCTTCAAAATAGTGATACCTATGTCGGTGAAAGGTATCATTTCTGGCTCATTACTAGTATTTATTCCTGCTGTTGGTGAATTCGTTATTCCCGAACTGCTCGGTGGTTCAGAAGTTATGACAATAGGTAAACTCATATGGACCGAATTCTTTATTATAAGAAATTGGCCAGTAGCAGCTTCTATGGCTGTAAGTTTATCGATATTACTTATATTACCAATATTTATATTAAGAAAATTAGATAAGGAAGAAAGGTAGTCAGTCTGGCTAGCTAGTAAGTATATAATACTTTATAAACATCCCTAGTTCACCAAACCCCAGGTATTTTACAGCTACATTTACTAATGCAGCGTAATTTCATCACTTAAGTATCCGTATAATTTATCATTATTAATTTCAGATGCAGAAATAGTAACAGAATTGATTTGGGCTTCAATATTTTGACTCCAAAAATCTAAAAATTTATTTAATTCAGGATAATTGGGGTGTAAATCAAGCTTTTGTAGGACGAAAGTTTGTAAAATACTTGGGTAATCTGGTAAATAATATAATATTTCAATTGTTAGTAATTTATATGTATCGTTTGCGATTGTTTTCGATGTTAAATCAAAATTATAAACAATATTATCTTTTATTGAGTTATACATATACACCTCCTACTTGGCGGTTTATCTTGAAGGGAATACCTTTCCCTATAATTTAATTATCTCATAAATATATTAAGAAGTCATTAATTTTTTTACCTATAATATTAAAACTTTATTTTTATAAGTTTAATTAAAACTATTAAAATAAATATTAAATTAGATGTCTAATTATTGATTTAAATGAAAAAAACCTTAAAAATAACGTCGCAAATATATTATTTTAGTATATAATTGAGCGTAATAAAGATTAACAAATATTCTTTATAAATTTATAATTCTATATATTAGTTTTATAAAAAAAGATTGTTAATTTTAAGTCTATTTTGCTTGTAAATCATTAACCTATTAAAAAAAGGAGAAATTTATGAAAAATGAATTAGAAGCTCAATGCATACCTTGTAATATAGCAATTCCACCTTTAAACGAGGAGCAAATCATTGAATTATTAAAAACCATCGATTCTAATTGGAAATTAAATGAGAAAGGATATTTAGAAAAAGAATTCTCTTTCAAAAATTTTAAAGAAACTATGGATTTTGCTAATAAAGTTACAGTAATTGCCGAGCAAGAAGGACATCATCCCGATTTTTATATAACTTGGGGCAAATGTATAACTACTATTTGGACGCATAAAATTAATAGCTTAACAAAAAACGACTTTATTTTAGCCGCAAAAATTGATAGTTTAACGTGGAGTTAAAAATTAATTAATTATACTTGTATGAATACCTTTAATATAAAAGAAAAAATTTACGTTATACTTTGCGTATTATTTTGCCTTTCAATTGTAGTTGGAAATTTACTTTTCCAAAAATATATTATTATTGATTTTCCTTTACTTATAAAAATGGAAATTTCAGTTGGAACAATAATTTACCCTTTAACTTTTCTTCTTACAGATTTAATTGCAGAATTTTTTGGTAAAGAAAGATCAGAATTTACTATTAAAATTGGTGTTTTAGCATGTTTATTCACAGGTTTACTCGTTCTAATTGGAAATAAACTACCAGCAACTTATTGGTCGGTTTTATCAGATTCTGAATTTAATAAAATTTTTGGATTATACAATTTTGCTTTTATCTCATCAATTATCGCTAATTTTTTAGCTCAAATGATTGATATTAGAATTTATTTGTTTATAAAAAAAATTACAAAAGACAAATTTTTATGGCTTAGAAATAATTTAAGTACTATTTTTTCTCAAATCGTTGATACAATAACTGTATATGGAGTTATGTATTATTTAAAAATTATACCTTCCGATAGATTAATAGAGGTATTTATAAGCGCTTTAAGCTTTAAATGCTTATTTACTATAAGCTTTACTCCAATATTTTATATGTGTGTGAATATAATTAATAAAATTATAAATTCAAAAAAATTATCAAACATTCAAACAAATAAAAATATTAATCCATAACATTCAAACCTTTACAGTTTTACCATTAATGTAACACTTGTTTTCACTTGTAACGTATTAACAAATTGTTTATATGTTTGCAATATGTAAACAGGAGGCTATTATGGCAAGAAATCCGGCAAATCTTCAAACTCTCTATTATAACAGCATTAATTCCTTATTTAATAAGGTAACAAATTATAATTTAATTAAAAGTACTATTAAATTTGTCTTTTATAAACCTATGGAATTTTACAATAAACTTTCTAAAACTAGATCTTCCAACCAGATAGAAGATACTTTGGGTTTTGCAAAAAACTTTCTATTTTCCGGTTTAGAACTTGGTTTAAATTTAATTTTGCCAGGACATATTGAATTTATTTTTGCTAAAAAAAGTTATGCAAACGCATTTACTGGAATGGTTGCTCATAGTTTTAATAGGGAATCTATTACTGTAAGTAAATCTATAATTCAAGGAAGTATAAGCGGTTTATTACTTCCAAAATTATTCAGTTTCGTTAAAAATGCTCTTCCTAGAGTTTTTGGGAATACTGGCGCAAGTGTACTTGCCTTTATTATATGTAATGTAACCAATATGATAATGAATAAATATGAAGATACTGCTTACGATGTGGTAAGTGAAAAAGTCTCAAATGTTTGTGGTAAACTTACTAAGCGTTTGGATTATGATAAAACAATAAGTCCTGTATCAACATCAGAATCAACCATACGTGTAGGTAGAATATAAAATTATTAGTTACTTATAAGATACAAAAATCTATTTTATAAGTAACTAAAACTTTTTTTATAACAACTCTATTCAATTTAAAGTTACTGCCGAATTTAGTTAAAAAATGTTTTTTTGAGTTAGATTAATAAAAATGGTTAATTTTTAATAGTTAAATTAACCATTTTTACTCTAAATTAGTTAATTTAATATTCAATTACTTAAACATATTAACTATACTTTAAGAATAATCCTTAAAATATTGATTTTTTCGCTCCTTATCGTAATTTTTACTTGTCAAACAATTCAATCTTGTATTAACCTAATATTTATATCGTTTGTTGTTTTTTAGTCACAAGGGTTAATAATGATAAGATTTAATGTAGCAACATTAAGAACAAAATTTTGGCTCGTATACTTTGCAGTATCTGTAACGGTGACTTTAACCCTGCTTTCTATTTCTGAAACTTCAAACTTTCGTACAGATATATTAGTAAAAGATTTCTCATTTGCCGACACTTTCTCATTACCTAAAATTCTTGATTCAGCTGAAAACCCTGTTAGTTTTACTATACAGAATGGTGATACATTATCTTCAATACTTAAAAATGCTCAATTAAATGATGTGGAAGTTAGTGAAATTATTAGAGAAATGCGTAAGACTTATGACCCTTCAAAAATAAGTATTGGTCAAAATATTTCAGTATTTTATGACGATTATAACCCTTCTAAAGTTTCTGCTATTAAGCTTTCTGTAAGCCCTGAAAAAACTATTGAAATTAGTAGACAGGCAGATGCATCTTTTAATGTAAAAGAAATAACAATACCTTTAGTTAAACATTACGTTCATATTAAAGGAAAAATTGACGGCAGTCTTTTTGGTACCGCTGCTAATAATGCTATCCCACAAGTTGTTATTAGCGATATTGTAAAAGTGTTTAGTTATGACATCGATTTCCAGCGTGATATTCATGAAGGTGATTCTTTTGAATTAGTATTTGAAAGATTCTATGACACATTCGGTAATTTCGCTCGTGATGGCAAACCTGTTTATATGGGACTAACTCTTGCAGGTGAAGATTATAAGCTTTATTACTATGAAGGTAAAAATTCATCAGATTATTATAATGAAGATGGTTCTAGCGTTAGAAAAGAACTTTTAAAAACTCCAGTGAATGCTGCTCGTATTTCTTCTGGCTTTGGTGTACGTAAACATCCAATTCATGGTTATTCAAAAATGCATAAGGGTGTAGACTTCGCAGCTCCAATTGGCACTCCTATTTATGCTGCAGGTGATGGTGTTATTGAAGAAATTGGCCGTAAAGGGACTTATGGTAACTATATTAGAGTTAGACATAATGGTGGCTTTTCAACAGCCTATGCTCATTGCAGTAGATTTAATAAAGGTTTAAGAAATGGTGCTCGTGTAAAGCAAGGTGATGTAATCGCTTTTGTTGGTACAACCGGACATTCAACAGGACCGCACTTACATTTTGAAGTATTAAAAAACAATCATCACATTAACCCGCTTAAGGTTAAATTTAATTCTAATTATAAAATGTCAGGTAATGACTTAAAAGATTATAAGAAATATATAAATAAAATTTCTCGTAAACTTCTTTCTATGCCAAGCCATTCAGAAATCGCTGCAGATAGTATCAAAGATTTATAAACTATCATATTTTTTCAATTAAAATTTCAGTCTCATAATATTTTTTTTATAGTTAATAATGTCCATTTTAATCTAACTAATAAAAAATTTAGTAAATAAATTTATAATTTTCAGTAACTTAAAGCATTATTTTTTGGGTTTAGAAAGTCCTTCCCAATTAAACGAGTGATTAATATAAGATTTGACATTTTCAAGATATTAACCCATAATTAACACAATTTTTAATACGTAACTAGGTTAGTAATATGTCTAAAAGACAAAATGATACACCTGAAAAAAAACAAGCGCCTTCTCAAGATAGTATCCCTATAGGTTTTGGTCAGGTTCTTATGCAAGGCTTTTATTCTGTAGTTAAAAGAGCATCAGTATTTTTTAGTAATCCAACTGAAGAACCAGAAGATGTTGAAAAAGATTCGGATTGGAACAAACCAGTTAGGAAAAGTGTATATTACAGTACTCCTATAGATTTACCTTCTGCTCCGGTAACTTATGCGCCACCTACGGAATTAACGGAAGAACAAAAAAAAGCTAAGAGAGAAAAATTCGCTACAGTTAATAGGCGAGTTTTATTAAGGCGTAAATATATTGAATCTTCTGATAGAGAATCTTATGATAGTTGGAGCAACAGTCAAGATTTTGATAACTTAGCTTCCAAAAGAACTAGTTTAAAGCATTTTAGCTCTAAATTTACAAGCGAAGACTTACAAGCAGCGTTAGAAGATTTAGAGAAATTTGGCGAGCCAGAACCAAGTATAGTTCGTACTTTTTTTAACAAAACAGTTAAAGGTGCTTTTAACACTATTAAATGGTTAGGTGGTAAAAAAGTAGCTGTTAAAACTAATATTGACTTAACTGAAGAAAAGAACACTTCTAAAGATTACTTACATCAAACTATAGAAAGTAAAAATAATAATTTGCGGATAGAGGAAGGAAATGAAGAATTTGATCTTAACTCTATTAACGGCCCAGGATCACATGGGAAAGAAAAAAAACGTGGAGCACTTACTAAAAGTATATTTATAAATCCTAAAGATGAAAATGTAGAAAATACCGATAAAGCAAGCGCACCAACTTCGCCAAGAGAAAATTTAACGAACAAATCTATTAGATCTCTACCAGCAATTCCAAAAAATAAAAAACCTTTTGATGTTAGTGCAGCTGCAAGTGTAAAAAAAGACTCTTCTAATCCTACCGCTACGAAAGGTGTACAATCTAAAAATGTTAGAGTAACTAAAACTTCTACTCGAGGTCAAGAAGTTAGAAAGACCTTAGTGGAAGCTAGCAAGGTGAGAAAAAGTCAATATTTGAATAGTAACAAAAAGGCTTTAGCCGTTGTTTCTTCAATTTTAAGTTTTACTTTGTTAACAGTAGCTTATGTATATTTTGGTAATAAGTATAAGAAAGATCCGCTTAAAGTTATTTCTTTATTTAATAAGACTAAAGAATATTTATTTAAAAATGCTAACATTCAAGGAAAAACTCAAGTAACTGTAACTAAAGGCAATTTACCACAAGTTGTTCATAGGGCTAACCCTAACCTTCCAACAAATAAACCTATAGTAGTTAACGCACAAATTAAAAAAGCTTAAAGGGTTACCCTTTAAGCTTTTTTAAGCTTTTACTCTTTAAATTACATTAGTTGTTACTCATATGTAATTCTTAATCCACTGAAATTCTTTCACTTTTAATTACAAATTCCACTTTATTAATTTATTAATTTTACTCTTGATAATTATATTAAATTAACTTATAATTAACCAAATTTTAAAATAGTAGGAGAAATTGTATGACTGGTATAAATGGAAGTACTGAGAAAAAAGAAGATAAGGGTAGCAATGATTTAGGGAATGCATTCAGCCCTTTAGAAGTGGTTAGACATAATCACATTTATCAAAATCCACTTGATGCAGGATTAACTAGAGGATTTAATAACGTTACCGCTCATTTAGAAACACCAACTGATTCAAGTCAAGAAAGCGAAGAAGAATTTCCTGCTGCCCCACCAATGACAGTAAGTGAATTTAATAAACATGAAGGTAAGGCAACTCTTTCTAATACAAATAAAGTAGAAGAAAAGAAAGAAGTAAAAGAAGAGGAGCTAAAAGAAAAACCCGCTGCTTTAGTAAAACCAGAAACTACGAAAGAAAAAATACCATTAGCTGATCTTTTTAAAGCTCATTTAGTTAATAGAAAGCAACAATTAGACGGATCAACACTTAGTAATGGAAGCAGCCTTTTTAATTCAGTTATTGCATCACTTCAAATCAAAGAAGATAAAAATATTTCCAAAATACAAGAATTATTGGATGTTAATAAAGATTTTAAAGAAGAAGATATTTCAGCCTTAATAACCTCTATTAAAGAAATTGAAAAATTTGATTTAGAACGCTCTGCTTCTTCATTAAATCCTGAACAATTCACTTATTCTGAAGGAAATCAATTGTTAGCTTCTAGTGAAGGATTAAATAAAAGTAAAAATTCTAGATCAAAACGCGGTCGCCCCGAATCATTTTTTGATAGCGTAATAGGTAAATCTTTAGAAGAGATTCAAACACTACCGATAACTGATATTACTTATATTAACCAAAGTGCAACTTCAACGGATGTAATTATTGAGATATCTGAGAAAGATCCAGCTTCAATTATAGTAACCAATCCATTATTTTTAAATGATAAACCGGACACAATTATAAATATACCAACTGAAACTGTGAAGCCATCTTTATCAATTCCATCTCCAATTTCACCATCACCACAAAAATACAAACCAGATGTTATCATTAATATACCTTCTGATGATACACCTGAATCATCTCCACGTAATACAGATGCCCAACAACCTGCAAATGGAGATAGAAATAGTATAAAAGAAAGGGCTAGAACATTAGAAGCTCTTTTGTATAAACCAACGGAAAACTCGCAACCTTCAGCACCAATGCAACCAATTAAAAAAGATGCCTATAACCCTACCCCAGGTAATCCTGATGAATCTAAGAATTGGTCATTAGCTTCAAAATTATTTTTTGGTTTAGCTTTAACAACTTTTGCAATAGCCGCTTACTATTTTGGCGCTAAAAGATTTAGTAAAGACCCACTTAAACTTTTACCTTCATTTGATAAAGCGAAAGATTATACTTATGAAACTTGTAATTCATTAAGCAGAATTGAATATCGTAAAAATGCAGTTGAACTTGCTAACCGCGTTAAAAACAAAGTTGTTCAAGTTTTAGGAAACTAATCTAATAAGATGATAAAAATCATTTAAGCGATTTTTATCATCTTTTCTATATTCTTCTAAATTTTTTTACTGGAATAAATTGCAACATAAATATAGTTGATGAAATTGCAATTATGGTTGGGCTAAGTGGCTGGTTATAAATAAAAGCTATTCTAATCCCTAAACAAATAAAAATAGCTCCAAAAATAGAAGCTATAATTGCCATCGATTCAGGGTTATTGGAAAACCTTCTTGCAAGAGAAGCTGGAATTATAAGAATACTTGTAATAAGCATTACTCCAACCATTTTAATCGCAATAGATATAAAAAGCGCTAAAATTATAATAAATTCAAGTCTTATTAAGTTAATTCTTTCGTTCATGCTTATAGCAATTTCATCACTTAACATAATTCTAATAAGCTTTTTCCAACGAAAAATAAGCCAGAGAAAAGTGATTACACTAATGATGCTTATAAAAATAAGATCATGTTTACTAACTAGTAAAATATCACCAAATAGGTAATTCATAAGATCGACTGAAGTTTTCTTGTTGTAAATAATAAGCGTAGAAAGGGCTAAACAAAAAGGTGACAATATACTTATAGCAACATCGAAATTAAGCTTTGAATTATGCCTAATAATTACAATTAAAATTGAAAATAAAACGGCATTTGCAACAATTCCTATTTCAGGCAAAATGTTGAATATTAAACTAAAAGCTACTCCTAAAAGGGAGGCATGAGCAAGAGAATCACCAAAATATGCTATTCTCTTCCAAAGTATAATGCAGCCTAAAGGACCTGACGTAAGAGCAATTATAAGCCCAATAAAATAAATTTGAATTATAAGATCATTCATAAAAAACTTTAAAAGTTTGGTGCCCTCGGCCGGACTCGAACCGGCACACTTTGTGGGTGGTTGATTTTGAGTCAACTGCGTCTACCAATTCCGCCACGAAGGCTTACCAGAGTTTTTTATAGCCTAAAGGTAAGATTTGCAAGAGATTTATAATATTCTAGAAATCCTATAAATCTCTATAAATTATTTAGCTCTAAAAAACATATCTTTAACATGAGAACGGTTAAATTCAAATTTTTGAATTCCCCTACCTTCTAAATTTGGCATATCGCGTGCGCAACTATCTGTGACTATATCCAAATTATTATCATCTCTTTTAGAGGTACCTAAAACAATGGCGGTATGTCCTCCTGCCCCATCGGAAAGTTTGGTTGGGTCATTTCTGAAGTTCCTAAACACATATAACATACCAGGTCTTATATCTTTTTGAGGATCTTTAACTGATATTGCTTCAAAATTATTTGTAGATTCTAAAACGTAAGGATCAGTTTCTAAACCTTTATTACCTTCTTCGTTCAATTGATTTCTAAAAGAATATAAATAATGAAATGTTGAAGGTAATTTATCTGGTTTACATCCTGTTAATTTACCGACCATACTAGAACAATCTTCAGGACCATGTTTTTTACCATTTATCCCATAACGTGGCTCGCCTCTTTGCCCACCAAAGGAATAAAAACTGTGATGAATTACTAAACCATCTGGTGTTTTATCATCACTGTAAGAAAATGTACATTCGTCAAATCCTTCTACTCTATATTTTTCAGGAATTGGTATAATATGGGCAATAGCAGAACTATCAATTGCACTCCATAATTTTACAACATTAGTAACTGTAGCTTTTTTTAAATAAGTCAAAGCAGCTTTTAGAAAGGTATTTTTAGAATTACCATAGACAGTAACACCATCATCTTTTCCAATTTCAGGCATGGAATCAATATTATATTCATATCCTTCAGGTAATTTTTGCTCTGCTATTAATTCACTTAAATATTCAGGGGATTTTTGTGTATGAAGTTTATTAACTAATTCTTTCACACCATTTAATATTATTTCCATTTTATTGGTTGAAAGAGAATAGGTCATTTCTCCTTTTGAAAAATCAGGATAGTCTTTAACTATTACTTGTTTTTTAGCTTCAGCTTCTTCTTCTGCCTTTTTAATTGTACTATTAAGACGCTTAATAAGTTCTTGATCTTTTTCAATAGCTTCTAATATTAATTGATCAATTTCACTATAATTATAACCTTCAGTGTTTTGACTAAAATCGCTTATATTTTCACTAATTTCTTGAATAGATGCATTTCTAAGGTCAGCCTCCCAAGCTAATGAAGCTTTTAAAACTTTATCAGGGGAATTATAAGCGTTTTCAAGAATTGACTTTAATTCATTATCATATTTAATTAATGCTTTCTTCATGACACCTTACATTTTTAAGTTATTATTAACTAGTTTAAATAGGTAATCAATTAAATCAATAGTTTATTACTTAAACCAGTTCTTGATTACATTAATCTGCTCACTATTCATAAGCGCAGGTGCATGTCCTACATTTGAAAATTCATAACCTTCAACGTTTGGTTTTTCTAACATTTTCTCGAAACATGTTTTAGGCAAAATGTCTGAATTCTCTCCTCTTAAAACTAAAGTTTCCATATTAACGGGTTCCCATAAAGGCCAGAGTTCTATGTCATTTGTAATTTCATCAAAATTTACAAATGACATTGATATATTAGGGTCATACGCAAGAGTTAAGTTTCCATCAGATAATTTTCTATAACTATGTTTTGCTAGATACTGCCAATGTTCGTCTTGTGTTATTCCAAAAGGCGCTAATGTTTTTCTTAAATGTTTTTCCAACTCTTCAACAGTTTTAAAAAGTGGAACATTATTTATATATTTTGATATGCGTTTAAGTGAATCAATCGGTAAAATAGGTCCTACATCATTTATAACAAGCTTTTGAATTATATTAGGATTAGCATAATTCAAATGAAGAGCAATAAGGCCTCCCATTGATGTACCAATCCAATAAACCTTTGTAATTCCTAATTTATCTAGAAAATTTTTAACAACTTTTACATAAGTATCATAATTATAATGCATCGGATTATTTAAAAAGGCACTTTCTCCTCTACCAGGTATATCAATAGAAATAACTCTATATTTTTCCTTTAATTCAGTAGCTAAATAATCAAAATCATGGCTATTTCTTGTTAAACCATGCGTACAAATTATAACTTCTTTATTAATATAACCTAAATCAAGATAAGCTACCTCAGTAACACATTGATTTTCATCTTTATCTTTATATTCTATTGCAATTTTCTTCGAGTTATAAAGGTATTCCATAAATTTGCCTTAAAAAAATTCAGTTGTTTGCGCATATAATACTTTTTATTCTGTTTATTGTCAAAATTAAGAAGTAAATCATTCCTTAATTGTTTATAAATTTAATTTTAATCAAAATAACAGTTATTTAAGTCTAAATCATTTTATTGACATTTCATTTACTAGTTAGTAATATCAAAACATAAACCGTTTGATGTTAACTTTAAAAAAGGAGTAGAGAAATGGATTTATATAAAGCTACTATAAGTTTTGGTAATGCACTTACTATTAATTTAAGTGAAGTAAATAACCCAAGTGCTACTGCGACAATTACAATTGCACCAGTTAACGATCTTACTGTGCCATACGTAGGCGATGAAAGAGCAGGTTTCAGAGAGTTTGAATATGTAAAAAATAATGGCTTTGCACCTCATCGTTATATTGACGGTAACAATAACGTTGCTACTGTAAGATACGATTTTAACAATAATTTCAATGCTCAACAATTTAAAGATCATGTTGATTCTTTCAGTTCAGAATTTGGTAAAGCTATCAGCAGCCATTCAAAAACATTCACAGTTAGTGATGTTAATGTTGCTCATGCTATTAAAGAAGCTGCAACAGATGTTAAAGATGCAGTAGCTGAAAAAGCTCATGAATTTGCTGATAACGTTAAACAAAAAGCACATGATGCTAAAGAATCTGTTAAAGAAACAGCTCACGATGTGAAAGAAGCAGTAAAAGATGCTGCACACAATGTGAAAGATGCTTTAACTCCTGATCATACAGTTGAAGTTCAACCTGCTACAATTTCTGTTGATACAGATGGTAATAAATTAATTGTTACACATACTCCAGGTCAATACATTGATCCTAATACAGGTGAAATTGTTGTAGATGCAGACACTACACATGCTGATTACGTTCATATTGGTTAATTTAAATTAACTAACATGATTTTAAAAGTGGTTAAGGTTATCCTTAACCACTTTTTTACTAATAATACCTATCTCTAATAAATAATTATTAGAGTATAATTTTTATTATTAATAAAAGTTAAAATGACGAAAGAAACATATTCAGTAGAAATTAATTTAAAAGAATTTTGGAATAGTAAAGTTTTTGACGCAACTATTAAAGATTCAAATGAAAATGTATTTGAATTTCGCATTGAAAATAAAACTGGAAATGCAATTAATTTACTTAGTTATTGGTTCTCTTCACCAGCACCACTAACAATTACAGATGAAAATAAAGTAGTTACTAATATAAAACCTTTTTATGATCCTGTATGGGAAAGATTAGGAACAGTAAAACTAACTTGTAATTTTGATGATTTTAATGATAAACCTAAATTACAAAATGTAATTAAAGTTTGCAATAAAAGTATGATCGATCTAGATATAGACCCAAATACTACAAAAGAATGGGGCTTTTTTGAATCAGATTATTATTTGCAAAAAACCTATGAATTTGATAATGCAGATACGAGATATGATTTGTATCATCCGATGGTTGGTTATAATTGTCATATTATAGATCCAAATGAATATATAAACTCTTAATTTAATAAAGGCTAAAAACAAATGACAAAAGAATTATGTGAAATTGACACTACAGTTAAAAAATCTATTTTTGGAAGCTTAAATATTAAGCATCTTATAAAAGATCAACATAACCATTCTTATAAGATTAGCATTAATGTAAAAGATGCTACTTCAGGTAGTAATAATGCAAAAATGCATATAAAAAATCAAGATAATCAGTTTTATAAATTTGAAACCTCAACAAATGAGAATTTTTTTACAAAATATTTTTATAATAGTTCTCCAACTGTTAAAGTTGAATTTAGTAAAGATTATAGCTTTTCAGATAATAATTTAGCTAACATTTTAAATGTAATTAAAAAAAGTGAGCATGATATAAGTAATAATGCAGAAGGTGTTGAGCACAGCAACGGTATTTTTACAACTTGTGAACATTTACACAAAACTTATGAAATTGAATGTAATGAAAATTTTGCAGACTCTAATATGATTACTGAAGTTCAAATTCCTTTATTACATTCACATTATATTCACGCATAATATAATATTATAAATAAGTTACTTTCGTTTAGGAAGTAACTTATTTAATCCCATTTCTCTTATATTTATATATAAACCTTTGAAATATAAACAATCATAAAGATTGTTAATTTATTAATATTATGTTAATATTATATTGTAAGTTAAAAAATATATTAATTTAATTTTTTTGGGATAAAATTATTATGGCTCAAGTTAAATGTAATGTTAAACTTCAAAGAGTTGAAAATGTTAAAACAGACGATGTAGTTGGTGGAAAAATTACTATAACATATGATCAATCTCAGGAGTTTACTATAATAATGAGAGAAGGTAGAGATCCTAATTTACCTTTTGCTGGTGATGAAAGAGCAGATTTTGACGATACAATTTATATTGTTCAAGGTAATTTTAAAGATCATAGTTATATTAATGAAGATGGAAAAGAAGTTAGTGAATATTTTACGTTACCAATTGATTTTAAAAAAGATTTAGTAGCAAAGGCTTTAACCCAGTTAGATGCGGATTTAAAGAGTGATGACCCTATATTCACAACTTATATTGTTTCGGCTCACCCCGCTTCACCTGATTTAGCAGAAGTTATAGTATCTAAAGATTATATATTTGAGGTTTAAATAATATAAGCTATTTTTAGTATGATTTTAAAAATAGTTTTACAAATTTATTAAATATTTAAATTTAAAAAATATTATAGCTTGACTGATAGTTAATAAAATATTAATATTAAAATATAAATTAACTATTAATCGAGCTATAAAATATCATGATGCGAATTCAAGATAAGGTTAAAATAGAGGCTAAATCACAATTATTGTCAAAAAACTTAGCTGAAGATTCAAACTTCTCACTTACCTATAATCAATCAAAGGATTTAATTACAATATTAAGAGATGGAAAAGATTTTTATTTACCTTATTCTGGTAAGGAAAGAACAAGTTTTAATGATATTGAGAATATAAAAAGTAGCTTTAAAAACTACTATTATATTAATAAAAACAGAGAAGAGGTTAGTGAATATTACCCACTTTCAAATGATATGAGTAAAGATTCAGTAGAAATAATGAAACATTTAACTAAATCATGGATAAAATTAGATGATAATTTTTTTACTAGCGAAAATTTTATAAACTACTTGGATTACTTAAATTCTCAAAATGACACATATAACATTTTAGATGAAGGTTTCTTAATTTAAGAATAAGATAGCTTTATTGTAATATTCTTATTCTATCTTATTTTAAGAGTACTCATTCCAATTATTGCAAAAATAATACTTATAATCCAAAATCTAATAACAACAGTTGATTCGCTCCAACCTTTTTTCTCAAAATGATGATGAAGTGGTGCCATTAAGAAAATTCTTTTACCTTTAGTCAGTTTATAATAATAAACTTGCATTATTACTGAAGCTGCTTCAATTACAAATAACCCGCCTATTATTGAAAGAACGATTTCGTGTTTAGTTATTACACTTATTATTCCTAAGCTTCCACCACAAGCAAGGCTTCCTGTATCACCCATAAATATTTTAGCAGGTGGCGCGTTATACCATAAGAACCCTAAACCTGCTCCTACTAAACTTGCACAAAAAACTGCAATTTCTCCACAATTTGGCACATGATGAAGTTTTAAATAATCCGAAAATACTGAATGGCCTACTACATAGGCTATTATACCAAAACATAAAGCAGCTATCATAACCGGAACAATGGCAAGACCATCTAACCCATCAGTAAGATTTACTGCGTTCGAAGCCCCTACTGTTACTACAATAATAAATGGAATATAAAAATATCCTATATCAATCACAAATTGTTTAAGCATTGGAAAAGCAAGTTTAGTAGCAAGGTTATCAGGCATTAATTTTTGTAACCAAACATATGCTATTAAACTAACAACTGATTGAATAATTAGCTTATGTTTTCCTCTAACACCTTTAGTATTTTTTTTGGTCACTTTAAGAAAATCATCAATAAATCCTAATGCACCAAAACTAAATGTAACAAATAAAACAAGCCACAGGTATTGATTAGTTAAATCTCCCCAAAGAAAAACTGAAGCAAATACACTAAGAAGCATAACAAGACCGCCCATTGTAGGCGTACCTTTTTTTGTAACTAAATGAGAAGCAGGTCCATCTTCACGAATTGGTTGCCCCCCATTTTGAATTTCTTTAAAAAGATTTATAAAATAATTCATTGTTGAAAACATAATAATTAAAGAGGTCAATGCTGCACATAAACCTCTAAAAGTAATATATGTAAATACATTTAAAATCGTGAAGTGATCAATATATTTAATGGCTAGATAATACAACATTTTCTTTCCCGTTCTTTGCTAAAAAATATGCTACAATTTTTGACATTTTCATTGAATTAGAACCTTTAATTAATAAAACATCATTATTTTCTAACATTTCAAATAACGTACTTTCTAATAAATTTTCTACTGTCTTATAGTGAGAGAGCTTTAAATTTTCTGGTAATACATTAAATAAATGTTCAATTACTTCGCCAACAAGTCCAACTTTATCTACACAACTTTCTAAATTTGGAAGCAGGTCTTTATGAAGTTCAATAGTGGTTGACCCTAATTCTTTCATATCAGCAAGTAAAGCTATTTTTCTACGATGTGGATATTTCATTTTCATTACCTTTAATGCAGCTTTAACCGCAGCAGGATTTGAATTATATGATTCATCAATAATAGTTATTTTTTTACCACTGTAATTTAATTCATGAAGCTGCCCTCTTCCTACTACGGCTTCAATATTTGTAAGTTTATTAGCTGCTTTTTCAATATCAAGATTCAAAGCATGTACAGCAAGTAATACAGGTAAAGTATTCATAGCGTGATGTTCGCCTGGAATATTAATACTGTAGCTAATTTCTTTATTATCAATATTAGCTTTTATATAAGTTGTATTATCTTTTACTTGCGCTTCTAAAAGTTTAGCATTACCACTATTATCTCGTGCAAACGTAAGAAGATTTTCTACTTCATATTTTTTTGCATTACTTTTCATCCGCTCGAATTCTGCATTATCAGCATTTATTATACCAACACGATGAGATTTAGTACCGTGAAATATTTCAGATTTCGCATCAGTAATTCCACTTATAGATTCAAAATGCTCGAGGTGAACTGGTTCAATAGTGGTTATAATTGCAACATCTGGTTCAACAATTTTCGTTAAATATAAAATTTCATTTTTAGCGCTCATTCCCATTTCAATAATGGCATATTCAGCATCATCTGGCATTTGAGAAAGAGTTATTGGAACACCGATATCATTATTAAAATTAACTCTATTTTTATGAACTTTTCCAAAAGCTTCAAAAGCAAGCGCTGCCATTTCTTTAGTTGTGGTTTTACCAACACTTCCAGTAATTCCTATAAATTTAGCTCTTGAATTATTTCTTTTAAAATTTGCTAATGTAAGTAAGGCCTCTTTCGTATCTTTTACAAGAATACATTTTTCCCTATTTCTTTCAGGAAGTTTATGAACTATAGCTGCAACCGCCCCATTTTCAAATGCGCTATTAATATAATCATGACCGTCACCATTTTCGCCTTTTAAAGCTATAAAAATAAAACCTGGCTTAATATCCTTACTATTAAATTCAAAACCTGTAGCATTAAAATTAAATGGTACTTCAATATTTAAAGCTTTCTTAATCGAGCTTTCATCCCAAATCTTCATTTTCTATACCTCTTCTGCTATTCTTACATCATCGAAATCAAGAATTTGATCACCAATAATTTGATATTTTTCATGCCCTTTACCAGCAATTAATACTATATCTTCTTTTTTACTTATTTGTATAGCTTTTGCAATTGCATCTTTTCTGTCAGCAATTTCTATAGCATTTTCCTTACAAGCAGATAAAATTTCCTTTCTAATTTCACTTGGAATTTCATTTCTAGGGTTATCATCAGTAATAATAACTGTATTAGCAAATTCACAGGCAATTTTACCCATTTCTGACCTTTTACCTTTATCTCTATTTCCTCCACACCCAAAAACAACTATAATTTCACCTTTACAATGTTTTCTGGTCATTTTAATTGTTTTTTCTAAAGCATCTGGTGTATGAGCATAATCTACATATACGTTTTCTTTATTTTTTACTTTTTCCATCCTGCCTGGAACAGAAAGTACATTTTCTACTATATTAAAATTATTTTCATCCAGTTCTTCGGCCAATAACCCTATACTTGTCATTAAATTAAAGGCTTGAAATTCACCAATTAAATTAACATGAGTTTTAAATTCTTTTCCAAATAAAGAACATTCAAGTTCAAGACCTGTAGGTAAAGCTTTTAAATTTTTTAATTTAATATCTTTTCCTGAATAACCAAAACTTATTATTCTATTTTCATTTTTTGTACATATGTTATTTAACTGTTCATATTCATCAATATCTGCATTTAAAACAGCCAGCTTACCTTTAGGGAGCAATTCCCTAAAAAGCCTTGCTTTTGCATCAAAATAACTTTCCATTGTGGTATGATAATCAAGATGATCACGTGTAAAATTTGTAAAAGCTGCA
This sequence comes from Sphingobacteriia bacterium, assembly GCA_017304685.1. NCBI lineage: Bacteria > Pseudomonadati > Bacteroidota > Sphingobacteriia > Sphingobacteriia bacterium. The sequence continues at coordinate 919,776 of JAFKLR010000003.1, forward strand.
GCTTTTAATTTTACCCCATCTAGCCTAAATTGATCTAATCCATGACTTGAAGCTTCCATCGCCATATAATCAATATTGTCATTATATAATTTATTCAATAACTTATGTAATTCAATGGCACCTGGAGTAGTAAGGCTTACATTATCCTTCGATAAATTATATTCATTAAAACCATAAGCGAGTCCTAAGGTACCAATACTTGCAGCTTTCTTATTTAATAATGATAAAATTTGTCTTGTAAAATGTACTGTAGAAGTTTTACCATTTGTACCAGTTACCGCATAAATATTATTAGGTTGACCTTGATAAAATAAACTTGCAAGTTTTGATTTTACCACCCTCTCGTTATCAACTTTTAAGAATATAACATCCTTATTTAACTCAATGTTTTGACTTGTTATAATGACCTTACAGCCTTTACTTACAGCATCTTGAATGTATTTAGTGAGTTCTTCAATTTTATTACTAGTTCCTATATATATAGTATTAGACCTAGCTTTCCTTGAGTCCTCTATTAAATCATTTATCTCTAAATCAAATGGTAAATTAACGCTTAAATTTAATAATTGTACAATTTTAGAAAGGAGCATTTAATTTCTCATCATCATAATATTGCACCCATAATTTTTTCGCGATTTTTGGGTCATTTTCGTCAATTGGAGATATACCTAAAACTGAGCCGATACGACTAATTACCCTACCGGCTACCGGAGTTGCTGTCCAGCCTCCCGTCGAATAACCAAATGTCGATTTGTTACCTTTAGGTTCATCAAGTAAAATAAAAACTGAATACTTTGGTTCATTAATTGGAAAAGCTGCTATAAATGAGGAAAGATTTGCGGTTTTACTATATCCTCCTCTAATACTTTTTTCCGCGCTACCAGTTTTTCCACCTACCAAATAACCATCTGCATTTGCTTTTTTACCACTTCCATCTGTTACAGATAGCCTAAGTAATCTTTTTAAATTATCAGCTGTTTCTTTTGAGACTATCGTTTTTGGTTTAACGTCTTTATTCCCATCTTTAACAATTGTAAGAGGGTACATTTGTCCATCATTAACAAGCCCTGTAAAAGTTCTTAAAAAGTGAATTGGTGTAGTCATTATACCATGTCCATATGAAATGGTCATAGTGCTTAAAATACTCCATTTACTATCCGAAGGGTAGATCGCCTGTCCTTTTTCTGGCAATTCTAAATTAATATTATCAATTAACCCAAATTTTTTAATATATTCCTTCTGTGTCTCAATTCCTAAATCTACGGCAATTTTTGCTGTACCAATATTAGAGGAATTCATGAAAATTTCTGTTACAGTTTGAATCCCACCTTTTCCGTGATAATCTTTTAATTTATATCTAGCAAATTTTATAGGCTCATTTACATCGTAGCTACTAGCAAGAGTTATTTTTTTGCTATCAAGCGCCATCGCCATTGTTATTGTTTTAAACACAGACCCAAGTTCTTGCGATGCAAGAGTTGCTCTATTAAATAACTGATCATTATTTGCTTTCCCAGGATTATGCGGATCAAAATCAGGTAAACTTACTAATGCTAATATTTCACCGGTTTTAATATCAGTTACAATTCCCGCAGCTCCTAGCGGTTTAAATTCTTGAACAGCTTTATTTAACTCTTCATGTAAAATATATTGTATTCTCAAATCTACAGAAAGGCTCAAACCATTTTGATCCTGCTCTTTATTTTTAGGATTAATTATGAGCTTATTATCAAAATATTTTTCTACACCTGAAAGGCCCATACCATCAATTCCTGTATACCCAACAATATGGCTTAAAAGATTACCATAAGGATAAAATCTTCTATGACCACTTTCATATTGAATACCCGGTAAACCTAACCTATTAACTGCATACAATTCTTTTGGGGTAGCATTTCTTTTTATCCAAACAAAACTTTTATGAGAATTAAATTCTTTTAATAAATTTTTGGTATTTAAATCAGGAAAAATATGTTTAAGCTTTTGGACCGTTTCTTTCACATCAAATATCTTTTTAGGATTTGCATATACCGAAGCTACAGATAGATCAACTGCTAAGAGCTTTCCATTTCTATCGTAAATATTTGCTCTATGGAAAGATGAAGAATCTTGAGCAAGTTTATCAAAATTAATATCCTCATCTAGTGAATTATAAACAACATTATAAGCACGCGTTATAATAGTTAAAAAACCTATTATAAAGAACAGTATTAAGATGCCTATTCTAAGATTAGTAGTTTTATAATTTGGTAGGAGAAGTGGTTTTAAATAAAGAATATATAACTCAAATATATGTCTCTTATACCACATTATTACTCAGCCTTTACATTTAGCGTACGTTTAAAAGAAACTTTAGACACTTTAGGTACTGTTAAATTTCCCTCATTCGAATTTTCTTTTTGCACTAATGATAAAAGATTACTTTCTTCTTTTTTCTCTTTTTTAAACCCTAATTGAGTTATATCTAGAGGAACCATATTAGTTAAATGCATTGATACAATTGATTTTAAGCGCTGAGGTTTATTTAAATAAGCCCATTCTGCCTCTAAAACTTTTATAGCTTCATTTTCCTCTATTAGTTGTTTTTTTAAACTCAAAAGATCTTTGTTCATATTTTGAACTTGATATTTAACGTGAAACATACCAAAGCTTGAAACAAAAAGTAGTATTAAAGTAATGAAAATAGGTAAAGGTATTCTCATTCCTCTACTCCTATTTTTTCAATAACTCTTAATTTTGCTGAGCGTGATCTAACGTTAGATTTTATTTCTTCATCGCTAGGAATAAGTGGCTTTCTAGTTAAAATTTTAAAATTAGTTTTCATCTCAGGACGCCCATAACCTGAAATATCACGAAAATATGTTTTAACAATTTTATCTTCCAGTGAATGAAAAGAAACAATTACTATCCTTCCATTTTCAGATATAACTTCTGCAGCTTGTTCTAAAGCTTCTTTTAAAGAATTTAATTCATCATTCACAGCAATTCTTAAAGCTTGAAAAGTGCGGGTGGCAGGATCAATAGGATTTTTATGAGATCTTTTTACTACCGATCTAACGATATTTGCAAGTTTGCTAGTAGTATTAATTCTTTCTAATTTTCTTGTTCTTATTATTGCAGATGCTACCTGACGCGAGCGTCTTTCATCACCATAATTATAAATTAAATTTGCTAAATCTTTTTCATCCCATGAATTTACAATTTCTTCTGCCGAAGTCCCTTTACAACTCATTCTCATATCGAGCGGACCATCATTCATAAATGAAAACCCTCTTTCAGGATTATCAATTTGCATAGATGAAATTCCTAAATCCATAACAATTCCACTAACGTTCGTTATATTTTCATTTTTACAAATATAACTTAACTCAGTAAAATTCCCAAGCACAAAGTTAAAATTTTTACTTTTTTGTTGTAATTCTTTTGCAAATTTTTCTACATTTGGGTCTTGATCTATTGCAAGAACATTTGCTCCTGTCTCTAATATTGCACGGCTATATCCGCCTGCTCCAAATGTACAATCAATAATAGTTTTACCAGGTTTTGGCGCAAGATATTCAATTACTTCATTTAGCATTACTGGCTTATGTGGAGCATTAGAACTCATCTATTTATTATCTCCACTTATTTTAAGAGTTCCGCGTCTTTCTTTTGCAAGTAATTTAGATTTTTCCGAGTATATTTTGAAGTCATCTGGATTCCAAATTTCAAAAGTTTCACCTTTTCCTACAAATGTAACATATTCTGAAAGGGCAAGTTGAGAAATATAATCTTCAGGTAAATTAACTCTCCCTTCGCTGTCAAATTGAAGTTGCTGACTCCCACCTAAAATAGCTGTAGCAAAAGCATCTCTTTCTTCCGAGAAAGGATCTAAATTTTCTATAAAATTATTCAATTTAGTTAATCTATCAACGCCACTAGCTTCAATACAATTGTTAACAAATGAAATATATGTAATTATTCCGTTGAATTCTTGGTTTACAAGCACAGCTCTAAACTGGGCAGGGATTGAAACCCTTCCTTTCTTATCGAGTTTATTTGTATAATTCGACAAAAACAACTTCATAAATGGTATTACATGGGATTTTATGGTCTTATATGGATTGTAACCTTTCTTCCATGGTTCGTCAATTACATTTAATGGTATAAATGTATAAATAATTTCATTTTTTTATTTAAGAGGTAAATTTAAGCTTAATATTATAACGCTTATTAACTATTTTTTATTTACATGAACTTTAATTAAGTCTCAGTTTATATAACTGTTTTAACGAATCTTTAATTAAAAAATTGATGCGATTAAATTGATGTTCTAATTCATTTTTATTATAATTTTTGATTTTAAATCCTTTTTTACTTATCCATTTTAAATATTTATAATAAAATAAGCTTTTAGGACATTTAAGCCCTAATTTTAAATAATAAACTATGCTAATATGTAGATAGTTTGGTTATGCCAATAATATATTGACAAACATTCTAGTTAAATGTCTAATTTTAAATAAAAACTAAACAAATTTTACATATGAAATTAGAAACTCCTCTTGCTTTATCTACGCTATTGATTTTTATTATTGGCGTAATGCTTTTTAAGGATCAAATTATGACACACTATCCATCAATAAAAAATGAACCTCCTTTAGCTTTAAAAAAAGAATATGTTCATGAAAATTTTGGTGAAAAAAGAATTGATTATTATCATTGGTTAAAAGATACAAAACTTGATGCAAATAAACCATCAATTATAATTGACCACCTTAAAACAGAAAATGAATACGCTGACAAACATTTGTATATTCAAAAAGACTTAGAAACAAAAATTTTTGATGAATTAAAAGGAAGAGTAAAACTTGCTGATAAAACAGTACCGGTAAAACATGATAATTATTTATACTATTCTAGAATTGAAGATGATCAAAACTATTATATTCATGCCAGAACAAAAACTTACTCCCCTGACCTTGAGGAAATTATTCTTGATGAAAACGAAATTGCTACCGAAGACTTTTTTAGCCTAGGCACTTTTGCAGTAAGCCATGACCATAAACTTTTAGCTTATTCAACCGATAATGTAGGAAATGAAAGGTATACTCTTTTTATTAAAAATTTAGACTCTCACAACCTTCTTGAAGATAAAATTGAAAATGTAGTTGGAGATGTAATATGGCTTAAAGATAATTCTGGTTTTTTATATTTAACTGTAGATGAAACTTGGCGTCCTTATAAAGTTTTTTATCATCAAATTGGTAATCCTGATGACAAATTAATTTATCATGAACAAGATGAAAAATTTAGGGTTTCAATTAGAGAAGCAAGTAATAATGAATATTTATTTGTTTCCAGTGAAAGTAGTGCTATTACAGAAAGCTACATTATGAAATCTAATCGTGCTTTTGAATTTAGTAAATTTATTGGGCGTGAAGAAGGATTATTATATAGTTTAGACGCAGGGATCGGTTGGTTCTACGCTCTTATTAATGATAAAGGAAAAAATTTCCGTTTAATTAAATTTAGCTCAGCAGATGCAAAAAAAGACCAGTATATTGAGGTAGTACCTCACAATAAGGATATTTATCTTAGAAATTTAGCTGTATATGAGAAAAATTTAGTTTTAGAAACTGTCGTGAATGGCTTAACATTCATTGAAGTACAAGATATGTTCACCGAGGAATGGAAAACCATTCCTCTAAAACAAGACAGTTATGCGGCTAATATTGATTATACTACTATTGACGATGTTGGGGTAAGATTTAATTATTCTTCATTAAATACTCCTAACTCCGTTATGCTGTATAAATTCGAGACAGAGGAGATTCAAACACTTAAGACTCAAGAAATTCCGAGCGGACATGTACCAGATGATTACGTTGTAGAAAGACATTTTGCAGAATCAACTGGAGGAGTTAAAGTTCCTATATCACTTGTTTATAAAAAAAGTTTATTTAAAAGAGATGGCTCAAACCCACTTTATTTATATGCTTATGGATCTTATGGGTATGGCATTGAACCTGCATTTAATCGTAATGCCCTTTCTTTAGTTGATAGAGGTTTTGTATATGCAATTGCGCATATTCGCGGTGGTGATGATTTAGGCTTTGAATGGTATGAACAAGCAAAATTTTTAAATAAGCATTTAACTTTTGATGATTTTATTAACTCTGCTCTTTATTTAATAAAATTTAAATATGCAAAGGAACAAAATATTGTTGCTATGGGGGGAAGCGCTGGAGGAATGCTTATGGGGGTGGTTATAAATAGACGCCCAGACTTATTTAAAACCGTAGTAGCCCATGTACCTTTCGTTGATGTATTAAATACAATGTTAGATGATACTTTACCTCTTACTACTAATGAATATTTAGAATGGGGTAACCCAAATGAAAAACCATTTTATGATTATTTGAAATCATATTCGCCTTATGAAAATGTTAAAAAACAAGATTATCCTAATTTATACGTTACCACAAGCTTAGGTGATACACGTGTAGCTTATTGGGAACCAGCTAAATGGGTTGCAAAGCTTAGAGAATATAATAACAGTAATAATTTAATATTATTTGAAACTAACCTTCATGCGGGGCATGGAGGAGCTTCTGGTAGATTTGGTTATTTAAAAGATAAGGCTCGCGAATATACTTTTATTTTAACAACTTTGAAGATTAATAATTAATATTCATCATAATTTTTTAAGGAGAGTAGAGTAAATTTACTCTCTTTTTTATTACCTCAGTAAAGTTAATAAAAGATTACAAACTTGACATATTGTTAATTATTTATTAACTTTTTATTAATATATAATTAGGCGGTGGTAATGAAAAGAAAAGCAGAACTAGAAGAATTGACTCCAAATAAAATGGTTAAAATATTAACCACTGCAGAGCAAATTGAATCGATACTTAGTAAGATTTTAAATGAAAAAGATTTTGATCTTATTGAATTATCAAATTTATTTGAAGAATATATTACTAAACATAGTATAAAAAATGATATTGTAAATTTTGTTGAAGGTAAGTTTTCTACTGAAGCTCTTTATTCATTTATTGAACAATTTAATAAATTTATAGAGGAATATGATAATAATTTAGAAATTTTATCCCATTTATATTTCCTTAAAGGTTTATTTGCTGAAGCCGCAGCATTAATTACTAAAAATCAAGATTACTATTCAATAGCTTTAGTTTCTTTTGAAAACGCTTCTTCATTATCTCACGTTGGAGGTAAATATAAAGCTGCTATATATTATTTATATAGAAGAAAAAATATGCAAGATGAAGGATTTTCATTAATTAAAGAATGCACACTCAATAATGAATTATTTCTTGCTAATATTCATTTAATTCATTGCTACATTAAAAACATTGGTACAAAAAGAGATTTAGATAAATCTCTTTTAATTATCACTTATTTTCTCAAAGATTTCGTATCAAAAAATGAAAACACATTTTTACATGAAGAATTAACAAAAGAATTTTTACTATATTTAGATTATACTGAGAACTTATTACTAGAATGTAAAAACGATATTAATGAAATTACTACCTTTTCAAGAAATTTATTAGAAATTTTCAAGGAATACGGAGATGAAAAAGCTATATTTAGTACAGGCTTATATTTTATCAACAATCAAAAATATAAAGAAGGTTTAAATTTAATTTTAATAGCTTTAGATAAAACGCATAAAATAAATTCGGAGTTATTTAATGTTTTTTTTTAATAAGACATTAGAATTAGAAAAAGATTTTTATGAAAAACTAAATAGTGATTCATCATCTGAAGAATATAGAACAGCTAATAAAATTTCAGAGTTATTATCCAATTATGGTAGCTTAGAATCAAAATTTCAAGTTGGAAAAAATTACATAACAGGTAAAGGTGTAAAACAAAATTTCGAAGAAGGCTTCAAGCTTTTAAAAGATTGTCTAAATTGTAGTGAAACATTACTAGATTTTATATTAGAAAATATCTTGCTTGAAAAAGCTTATAGCTTAATTATAGATTTAATAAACCTACCGAATCGCATTCATGAATCTTATGTAGTTGTAAAGAAATTAGCTGGATTACTTGGTAAAAAAGGTCATGCTCTCGGAGAGTTTGAAAGAGGATATATTAAATTTACATATTTTGGATTAATTAATGACAATAAACAGGATGTTTTTGCTGAAGGGCTAAAACATATTAAGCACTCGATTAAACTCGCTTTTGATAGTAAAAATTCACTTCAACAAAAAATCTTACTAGATAAAATTTACTCTTTAGGCATTAACTTAATATATTTCGTTAACAACAATAACAATAACTATTCTGGTGATATATTATCATTATACGGAACTTATGGTGCAAATTTATTAGAACTAAGTGCTCAAAAAGGCCATTTACTTGCACAACTAAATTTATCGTACTATAAAATATTTGGATTTAATTTTACTATTTCCACCTCAAGTAAAATAATTATAAAAACTAATCATGTTGAAGGGATGCAGCTTTTAAAATCAGTATTTGCTTCACCTGAATGGGAAGATAATAATAATCCTATTTTAAATGTGACTAATCAAATTTTGACGCATTTTTTCGATCTAAAAAATAATAATGCAACAGAAGTTTATCAAAAAACTAATTATGAAAACTATTGTTTTATCATTTATGGGTTGCTTGCAGAAAAAAATGATATAAATGCTCTATATTATCTTGGCGAAAGCTATTTATTAGGTATCGGTACACCTATAGATTTTGAAAAAGGATATAAAAATTTAAAATTATTTTATAATAAAATTAATTGCTATGGTAGCGAAGAAGAAAAAAATCAATTAAGTGAAGTAATTTATAATTTAGCTATAAAAGTTAAAACCTTATATTCTTTAAATGCAAATATAAACCTTGCACAAATTGCTAGTAATAATTTACTTGATTTATCTAGTAAACTTGGTCATCTTCAGGCAAAAGCTGATCTTGCAATCTCTCAAATGAATTCACCTTTTGTACAAAATATTGAGGATGGATTTAAAAATTTAACTCAAATTGATATTGCAAAACTTTATAGAGAAGGAAAAAGGGTAGAACTTCCCAAACTTACCCCAACTTTGCTTAGAAACGATATTTTTCAATTACCTTCTAAATGCTTAGTAAGAAATACTGAGTATGTAAAAGACTTTTATAAAAAATGTATTTTGCTTGATCTTTCCCAAGAAGGGGTAAATTATGATTTTATTTTTTCACTATTCTTAGAATTTGCTAAATATTTAGAAGCCAACAATTTTCTTAAAGAAGCTGAATATTATTCATGTTTACACAATTTTTATACTAATCTAACAAACCAAAATCAATATAACATAGTTAAAAATATAAATTGGGTTAAGATAGTACATTATTATCAAAGCATGCTTACTGAAGATGATATCTTAGGATTAGAAATATTAGCTCAATGTACAGAATTATTTAAAAACCTTAAAAATGCATATTGTTTAAATGCATTAAATGATCAAATTACCCAGGCTGTTAAATGTAGAAAAGGAATAAACGGACTCAAAGAGCTTGTTGCTAATAAAGTTTTAAGAGCAGTTGAGGTGGGTGAGTTAAGTAATATTGCCTTTTCAGCTCGAGATGAGGTTCATAAACTTAGAAAAGAAAACGATGAACTAAAACAAAGATTGAAAACAATTGAAAATATTTTAAATTTAAGCTCTACAAACCCTAATATAAATAATGACCAAAGAAATTTCAGGGCGCAGAATGAACCCACATCATTTAATAATTTTTTTAGTGAAAAGATTAATAGTGGGGAAGAATTTACAATATATTCTACAAAAGACTAACTTATTGTTAGTTAGTCTTCGTTAGAAGTAAATTTTTAATTTTAGTAATAAAATTATTGCTACCCGTAACTAATATATTTTCTTTAACCATCATTTGCTTTTTAACAGAGTAATTAATTAAACCTGAAACTGTACTAAAACTTGGATTGTTTTCGAAATAATTAAAATTCTTTACATTAGGCATAATAGAAATAGGTAGACCTACCCTTACTTTTCTGTGCAGTTTCTCAGCTATATATTTATCAATTCCATATAATTGTGCACCACCACCTGTAATAACAATATTTTGGGAATTATAGCTAAAATTAATTTTCTTTATCTTCTCTATCATAAATTCAATTATTTCATCTACTCTAGGGATAATAATATCTGAAACCATTTTTCTAGTAATATGCAAATCAAGGTGAGTGCCATCTTCATTTTCAATATCTACAAACGTTCTATGATCATCATCATTAACTTCGACACTACCAAAAAGAGCTTTTATTCTTTCTGCTTGTAAATAACTTATTCCAAAGGCATGAGAAATATCATTAGTAATATGTTGACTTCCAACTGGTATAGTATCAATAAATTTAATTATTGATTTATCATACACAGCAATTGAAGTCACATTAGAACCCATTTCAATTAGAGTAACACCTAATTCTTTTTCATCATGAGTCAAAACTCCTAAACCTGAAGCATACGCGCCAATAACAATATCACTAATATTAACTTGTGCGCGCGCAAAACAATTATCTAAATTATTTATTATAGTTACAGGAGCAAGAATTATATTAATTTTCGCAGTTAAATTACTACCGACCATCCCTACTGGGTTACTAACACCATGTATATCATTTACTACAAATTCGGTAGGAATATAGTGAATTATCTCATATTGCTCTTGATTAATACTATCTAACGCTTGTCTAATTACTCTATTAACATCTTTATCTTTTATAAAATTATCGTTCAAAGTAATTTTAGAAGAAATGATTTGAGATATAATCTTACCGCCAGATATTGCGACTACAACGTCTTCGACTTTTATTCCTGCATCATCTTCTGCAGCTGCAATAACTTGCGCTAGAACATTTGCTGCTTGATTCATATCTATTATTTTACCCGAACGCACACCCTTAGACATTTGATATGATAAAGCAAGTATTTCTAAAGATTCATTATTTAAATTATATTTAGATATAGCGCATGTAGTTTTATAACTTCCTATATCGATTACTGTAACGATATCACTTCTCTTCTTCATTTTTCTTTCTTCTTATAATAAATTTTACCAGTAATTCTCATATCGATAACATCAATTTCAGGGCCTAACAATCCTTTCTTTTTATCATATTCTGTTAGTAATTTTAACGCTTCTTCTATATTATTTTCTGGTAATTTTATTTCAGGCCCTCTTTTAAGTCTTATATTCCATCTTCTATCACCTATACGAATGGCAGCAGAAACTTTGTTATAAATTTTAGGATATTCCCTAAGCTTTTCAATTAACATCCCTGATGTAAGCCTTGAACCCTCTCCTACAATAACAGGTAAATGAAAAAATTTATCAATATCACTTTCATTGATAATATGCCCTTCATCATCGATTAAAGATTGCTTTTTATTATTTTGCCAAATTGCGATAGGAGTACGCTCTACAATTTTTATATGTATAGTATTTGGCAGTTCTCTAGCAACAGAAGCGTTAAGAACCCAATCTAATTTTTCTAAATTTCTCTTTATTTCCCAAACATCAAGTTTTAAAATTGGAGTACCGACTTCACTTTCAATTGATTTAACAATCTCTTGATTTTTTAAGTTTACTTGCCCTTCTAAATAAACGTTCTCTAACTTTAAACCAAAGTCAGCAGTAAATTTATAAAAATCCTTAATTGATTGAATAATATAATTATCCAAAATATGAAATTGAATAATAATATATAAAGCTAAAGTTATAGTAAAAGTAACAATAAATTTAGCAGATTTAATTTGTTTTAGAATTTTTAATTTTAATTTACGCCAAAAACTAATTTTATAAGTTAAATATTCATTAGTGCTTAAAAGCATCGTGCATTACCAACTAACGTTTCAATAATTTGATCATAACTTATTCCATGAAAGCTTGCAATCTCAGGAACTATTGAGGTTGGGGTAAATCCTGGATGCGTATTAATTTCTAAAAAGAAAAACTTGTCAACTTTTGGATCGTCATTATATCTAAATTCCACTCTAGAAATATCCTTCGCACCAATAAGTTTATGAATTTTCTCTGATATTTCTAATACTTCTTTCCTTTTTTCCGGCTTCATATCAACTGGCATAATATGCTCTGAACCACCAGGCGCATATTTAGCTTCATAATCATAGAACTTTCGATGAGTTTTTATTTCAAGAACATCAATGGCTTTGTTATTAACTATTCCTACCTGAATCTCACGACCTGGAATATATTCTTCAACAATTAATCTATCACCATAATGGTCGCCTACTGCATGTATATAACCAATTATATCAAAATTATCTTCTTTGAATACAACTTCAACACCAACACTTGAACCTTCAGCAATCGGCTTAACCACATAAGGTCTTGGTAAAGGCTCTGAAGTAATTTTATCTTTTATATTAATGATTTTTCTATTGGGAATTAAAATGCCATTATTTGCAAGATACGAATTACAAAACTCTTTATTAAAAGCTATTGCAGAAGCAAGCGTTCCTGAATGAGTATATGGTATACGCATAATATCAAGAAGCGCAGGTATTCTACCATCTTCTCCATAAGTCCCGTGTAAAGCATTAAATACTAAATCTGGCTTTACTCTTGTAAGCATATCACTAATATCAAATCCAGGATCTATTGAAGTATATTTGTAACCTAGCTTTTTTAAAGAGTTACAGACACCTCTTCCGCTAACAAGAGAAACTTCTCTTTCCTTAGATTCGCCACCAGTAAATACCGCTATGTGTTTTTTACTTCCAACAACATGATGTTCTTCTAAAATTTCAGATTTTCTAATTTCCATATAAAATTACAACCCTTAACTACTTATTTATCACCTATTATTTTTATTTCCCATTCAAGTTTTATGCCACTATTTTCAAATACTTTTTGTCGCACAACTTCACCTAAATTTTCTATATCTTCTGCTGTGGCTTTGCCATGATTAATCAAAAAATTACAATGCAGCTCTGAAACTTGCGCGTCACCAATTCTTAAACCACGGCAACCTGCTTTATCAATTAATTCCCAAGCTTTATATTTCTCTGTATTTTTAAATGTACTTCCACCTGTTCGCGAGCGAATTGGTTGTGTAGCATTACGTTTATCAGCTATATTTTTAATTTTTAAGGATATGTTTTCTTTTGTATCCCTATAATAAGAAAACCAAGCTTTGGTAAAGATATAGTTTTCTGATATTTGTGATCCACGATAATAAAACCCAAAATCTTTATTTTCTATAATTCTAATATCACCTTTTTCATCAACATACTCAGCCTTTATGAGCCTTTCAGAAATATCGGAACCATAAGCACCAGCATTCATTTTAATACCACCACCTATCGTTCCAGGAATACCAGATAAAAATTCAAACCCACCTAATTCATTATTTAATGCATACATTGAAACATTATAATCTAGTGTTCCTGCTCCTGTAATAAGTGAATTTTCATCGTGCTCAATTGTACAAAATTCCTTACCTAACTTAATTACAACTCCATCTATTCCCTTATCTCTTATAATAATATTTGAACCAACACCTAATATATATATATTTAAATCTGCAGGTTTATTTTTAATAAAATTAGCTAGATCTTTTACATCATATGGTCGAAATAAAATTTTAGCTTTACCACCTACTCTAAACCAATTAGTTGGAGATAAATCAGCATTAAAGCGATAAGTGCCTTTAACTTCGGGTAGATTTAATTCTTCGCTATTTGTAAACGTCATGAGCATTTTTAAGATAAAACTATATTATTAGATTTAAAATAATTAATCAATTGTGCAGGTAGTGCATTTGCCCATGCAGTAATATTACCGGCACCTAAACAAAGTACTAAATCTCCTTTTTTAGCTATACTTCCAACTAATTCAGCTAATTGCTCAGGATTCTCAAAAGATTTAATCGATAAATTTGAATTATGCTGCCTTATAGCTTCTATTAAAACTTCTTTACTTACCCCTTCAATTGGCTTTTCACCAGCTGAATATATATCTGCAACTATTAAATTATCTATATCATCAAATGCCTTAGTAAAATCAGCAAATAAATTATGTAAACGTGTGTATCTATGAGGCTGGAATACAACTATAATTTTTCCGCCTGCTTTTTTCACAACTTGGACAGCAGTTTGAATTGTAGCTTTAATTTCGGTTGGATGATGCGCGTAGTCATCAATTACTTTAATACCTTCTACTTCACCGGTAAGAGTAAATCTTCTTTTTACACCTTTAAATGATTTAAACCCATTTTTAAGTCCTTCTTGGGTAAAACCAAGTTCAATACCTATTGTTAAAGCTGCTAATGAATTTAAAATATTATGCCTTCCAGGAACTGGGATGAAGCAATCTTTTATTATTTTTATTTTTGATTTAACTTTATCAGAAATAACTATATCGTAATAAGAGCCATTTACTTCTGAACGAATATTTGTTGCCATAACATCCGCCTTTTTATCAATACCATAAGTTATAATTTTACGATCGATAACTTCTTGAGCTAACTTAGCTACTTCTTCATGATCATTACATAGCACTGCAAATCCATAAAAAGGAATATTTTCTACAAATTGTTTATAGGCTGCTTTAAGATTGTCGAAAGTACCATAATGTTCCATATGATCTTCATTCATATTAGTAATAATCACAATACTTACCGGTAATTTAGTAAAAGAACCATCTGATTCATCAGCTTCTGCTATTAAATATTCACTTTCACCTAAGTAAGCGTTAGTAAGTTTAGAATTTATTACACCACCATTAATTACTGTTGGCTCTAAACCTTCCGCTTCAAAAACTGAAGCAACAAGAGAGGTAGTTGTAGTTTTACCATGTGTTCCTGCAACTCCAATTGAAAATTTAAACCTCATTAATTCAGCAAGCATTTCGGCTCTTTGAATAATTGGAATCCTTTTCTTTCTCCCTGCTATAATTTCTGGGTTATCCATTTTTACAGCTGAAGATCTAACAATAACAGAAGCATCTTCTATGTTTTCTTCTTCATGACCTATTACAACCTTAATACCCATATCTTGTAAATGTTTTACCTGGCTAGTTAAAGCAACATCCGAACCTTGAACTTTGCAACCTAGATTATGCAATATTTCTGCAATACCGCTCATTCCTATTCCGCCAATACCTACAAAATGAATAACACCAAAGCGGCTTGTTATAATATTTCTAGACATTAAAAACATCTACTTCTCCGTACTAATTTTTTTATCTATTGATTAATTTTAAAATACTTTTATTATAGTAATTAATTCAATAACTTATTTGGACCTTTATATGAAACATATTACTTATTCCAGTTTTATGCAATTCTATTCTTTTACAAGTAAACATATTTTTAAAATTTGTTTAGTTTTAAGTATAACTAGTTTAAATGGATGCGTTATCGCTGATAAAGCTATGGGTCATTTAGGTTTCAAAGTACGAAATCCTTTTTTTAACGACAGCAATGAAGCTAATAAAAAATACAATCAAGAATTTACTCTTACAGAAAGAAAAATGCCTGAAGGTAACAAACAATTTTTAGGTGTAGGCACACAAGTAAAATCTAAAAATTTAGTTAAAACTATTGAAGACGATCCAGAGCAATTTGACAGTAAAAAAGCGAATGATTTTTGGAAAAAAGTATACAATGATAAGCATCCAAAATTAAAAAATATTCCTAAAACAGATAAATCTTTTGATAAAATAAAAGAGGAAAATAAAGTAGAAATACATAAAGTTAAAACTAAAGAATTAAAAGATACTAATATGTACTCTGAATCTCCTCCAACTCAACCATTCGATGAAATTGGTGATGTAACTGAGACAAAAAAAATTGAAGTAAAAACAAAAGAATTAAAACCAACTATTCCTGCTAAACCTGTGGTAAAAGAAACAACCACTGTTAAAGAAACCACAACTACAACCGTAACTCATGAGCCAGAAATTGAAGTATTAGACGTTGGCGAAGAAATGGCTGATGAAACAGTTGTAAATCAAATTGAATTCGTTGATCCAAATAAATATAAAAAATAACTAAATAGGTGAGTATATACTCATCTATTTCTATTTTCTTTCCTGATGATTTTCACCAACCTGATGTTTATTTCGATACTCTATAGCCTTTCTATTTTGTAGCGAAGATTGCGAAGTCACTTCATAATAAGCTTGATAACTTAAACAAGCAGTAAATACACCTGATAATGTTTTTTCCATTCTATCAACTGATTTTATTAAATCTTTAGACCCTAAAAATTTAGAAACTATCCCAGCAAATAACAATCCTCCAAATATTTTTAAACCTTGATAGACAATAAAACTAAAAACAGAAGAATAATTTTGTTTAATTTTATATTTAAATCTCTGATAAACACCTTTAAAAGTTGAACTTAAACCTTCAATCATTTCATTTATTTGATCAATTTGACGTTCGTCAGATGAAGGGCCATAAAGCTTCGGCTTGTTAGCAATTTCTTTTTTATTTACAACTAATTTATTATCAATAAAATTTACTTTATCTCTTTCTGTAGGAAAAACTCTTTCTAATAATTTAAATTCGCTAAAATATCTCTCTGCTAATTGCTTATCAACTGAATTTTGTTTTAAATAATCAGGGATTGGATAAGAGTTTTGGTCATGAAATGGATAATTTTGTAAACTACACGAAGCGTCAGGTTTTTTTGATCTCTAGATTTTCTAAATTTTGTAACATCGCTATCATCTAAGTAAAACAATGCCTCTGAGAAATTATTGTTTGAAATCACTGCGGTAATATTATCTCTTATTTGCATTTTTGAAAAACCAAACTTTTTCTTTGGCTCATTTTGCAAATTATTATTTGTATACTGAAAAAGACGAATCATAGCCATTTGAGTCAAATCATCCGCATTCTCATAATATTCCTTAATTTTCGCTTTATTTTCTCCTAATATTTTATCAAAAACCCATCCATTATTATTGTAATAAAATGCCCTTGAACTTCTTGAATCATCTAAAAGAAAACCCTTGTTTTTGAAAAAAAGAGGTAAGTAATGATGTATTGAATCAATATTAAATATTTCGATTATTGTATTTGCTTTATATGCAGAAGATTCATCGGAATGTAAGGTTTTTAATATTACATCACTAAAGATCTTTACGTATAAGCCCCTTAACTTTTTTGCTTGTTCATTTGGTAAGTTATTTGATGTAATTAAAACATTAATTTCTTCTTTTAAAACTTTCAACTCATTTAAAAAGCCTTGTGGGTGATTTTGAATGTTTTCAGAAACATTGTTCCAAGCTTTATCTAAAAACTCTGAATAATCTTTAAATTTATCATTAAGCAATCTAATTTTAAAATCATCAATAAATTGTTTCATTTACACTCCTTTTGTTACTCTCATACTGTTGTATAAAAACAGAAGAGTTAAATTTATATTAATAACTTAATTAAGTACAACTAATTATTAATTTTTGTCAATGAAAATGGTAATTAATAATTCCTTATTCTTCAAAAACTTAATATATTCCATTGCCAAGCTCCTATTTTTTAATTATTTTATAGAAAACAATTTTAAAACTAATAATATTCTATGATTTTATCTAATATTCTATACGCCCTAAACCCTGACCATAATAAAAAACTCGAAAAATTAATTTATGATGCTGTATTTATTACAGAAAGCGCTGCTATGGCTTGCATGCCTTTAATCGGCCTTGGTAATGAAAAACTTGCTGATCAAGCTGCTGTAAATGCAATGCGTGATGCTATGAATAAAACTCCTTTCTCTGGTAAAATTGTTATTGGTGAAGGTGAAAGAGATGAAGCCCCAATGCTCTTTATAGGTGAAGAAGTAGGTTGTGGCGATGGCCCTTCGGTTGATATTGCCGTAGACCCGCTTGAAGGCACAACTTTATGCGCACATGCGGCTCCAAATTCATTAGCAGTGCTGGCAATTGGTGAAGAAGGTACACTTCTTAATGCTCCAGATGTTTATATGGATAAAATCGCAGTTGGTGGTTGTAATTTACCAAATGATTTAATAAGCCTCGATAATACCCCTGAACAAAACTTAAAAGAAGTTGCAAAAGCAAAAAAATGTAGCGTGTCTGATTTAGGTGTAATGATACTTAACCGCCCTCGTCATCAAGAATTAATTACGAAAGTAAGAAGTACAGGCGCTAGAGTTCATTTAATTAGTGATGGTGACATTGCAGCCAGTATTTTTACCACTGATCCTTCTACAAATATTGATGTTTATATGGGGATTGGAGGAGCTCCTGAAGGTGTACTTGCAGCAAGCGCTCTTAAAGTATGTGGGGGTCAGTTTGTAGGTAGACTTATAGCAATGAGCGACGAAGAAAAATCAAGAGTTGCTAAAATGGGTATTACAGACATTAATAAACAATATAATATAAATGAACTAGTAAAATCCGATTGTTTATTTGTTGCAACAGGTGTTACTGATGGCATACTACTTAAAGGCGTAAAAAAATATAATACGCATTATTTAACAAACACCTTAGTCATGCATTATGCAACTAAAACTGTAAGAAATATAACGAATAAAATTTTAGTTAATTCAAATAATGAAAGCTAAGATTAAACCATTAAGAGAATTATTTAATGGCTATTGAAAAACAGAGAAATACTTTTTTAGCACAGTGGTGGTGGGCAATTGACAGAGTAATACTTGCCTGCATCTTAGTCCTTATGGCTTTTAGCGCTTTCATGGTAGCGACAGCTAGCCCTGCAGTTGCCGAACGTATTGGAATTGAGTCATTATTTTTTATTCGCAAACAAATAATATATTTACTTCTTTCTCTTATAATTATATTTGGCATTTCGCTTCTATCTGCAGATTTGATTAAAAAATTTTCTTTAATAGGATTTATCACTGGCGTAATTATGCTGGTACTAGTTTTATTTATGGGAGCAGAGTTTAAAGGAGCAAAAAGGTGGCTAAGTTTATTCGGCTTTTCATTGCAACCATCAGAATTCATAAAACCATTCTTCTCAGTAATTACTGCGTGGTTACTTTCTCAAAAATATAAGGATCAAGAATTCCCCGCTTTTTCATTATCTCTTTTCATTTATGCCGTTGTAGCCTGTTTGATTATTTTACAACCAGATTTGGGAATGACTATTACCTTAACAATAATTTGGGCTGGTCAATTATTTTTAGCAGGTATCTCTTTCTTTTGGGTATTTTTATCTGGAGTTGGAGGAGCCTTAATCATTACTCTTGCATACTTTTTTCTTCCTCACGTTTCCAAAAGAATTGATAACTTTTTGAATCCAGAACAAAGTGAAAACTATCAAGTCATGCGTTCACTTGAAGCTTTTGTTAATGGTGGGTTTTATGGAACAGGTCCAGGAGAAGGCGTTGTAAAACAATTTATACCTGATTCACATACCGATTTTATATTTGCAGTAATTGGCGAAGAACTAGGATTTGTCACTTGCGTGTTAGTTATATTTATTTATTGTTTAGTGGTAATTAGAAGCCTATTTAGAATGTGCAATGAAAGTGATACATTCTTAGTATTTGCCGTATCAGGTATTATAATACAATTTGGCATTCAATCCATGATAAACATGGGTGTTACTTTAAATCTTCTTCCTACCAAAGGAATGACGTTACCTTTTATTAGTTACGGGGGGTCGTCAATGTTCGCTATTGCAATTGCGGTTGGAATTATTTTAGCTTTAACTAAAAGAAAATTTGGTTCCCATAAATACCATAAAGCAAGGAATTTATCTTATAAACTTAAGGAACTTACATGAAAAGTAACTCTATTAAAATCGCATTAACAGCTGGGGGTACAGGGGGCCATATTTTTCCTGCACTTGCAATTAAAGATAATCTTTTAAAATTAGGTCATGAAGTAATTTTCATTACTGATCAAAGATATAAAAATTATTCTTTACCAATTGATGATCATACTACCATTCTTAAATTATATCCTATTTCCAGAAATTTTTTTAAATTAATAAAAGGAGTATTTTCTAATTTTATAGGTCTTTTAAAAGCTTTAAAAACCTTAAAAAAATTTAACCCTGATATTGTTATGGGCTTTGGTGGTTATCCAACTATGCCTGTTATTTTGGCTGCAAAATTGCTTAAAATTAAAATTATATTACATGAGCAAAATAGCGTTCTCGGTAGAATTAATAGACTTTTTATAAACTATGCAAATATTGTTGCTACAAGCTTTCATGACACTCAAAAAATTGAAACTAAATTTTTACGTAAGGCCTTTTTTACTGGAACACCTGTAAGAAAAGAAATTTCTGCACTATATAATTTAAGTTATCCTGAAATTACTGAAAATTCCAAAATAAATATTATTGTAATAGGTGGAAGTCAGGGCGCTAGTATATTTGCAAAAATTATTCCTGATGCGATTAAATTATTACCAAAAGAAATTCAGTTACGAATTAGGCTTGATCAACAATGTCGTAATCTAGAAGAAGAAAATATTTTAAAACAAGAATATGCTGAAATGGGTATTAGCGCGGATGTAGCTCCTTTTTTCAAGGATATCGCTCATCGTCTTGCAGGTGCACACATTGTAATAGCAAGAGCAGGGTCATCTACAATTAACGAAGTTCTTATAAGTGGAAAACCAGTAATTTTAGTACCTTTGCCAACCTCAATGGATGACCATCAATTATATAACGCTGAATATGTGGTTAATAATGATGCAGGATGGTTAATTAAACAACCTCAGTTTTCACCAGAAGCATTAGCGGAAATTCTTGAGCAGGTTATCGTAAATCCACAAATTTTATATCAAAAAGCTGGGAATGCTAAGCGCATTTCTATGCCTGGAGCTTTAACTTCAATTATTAATATGTTGCTTGTAGAAACTAAATATCAAGGGTAATTCGGTTATATACATAAATTTCAATATATTATTTACTTTGACAGGTTATTAACATTTAGTTAAAAATATAAAACACTTCTAACTTAATATTTAATTTATTACCATGACTTCTTTACCTTTACTTATTTTACCTGAAAGACATGATGAAATCACTACACGTCTTTTTCTTTTAAATGAATTGGATTTTTTATATGAAAAAGGATATAGATGCCTTGCAATTGAAAACCACTATAGAAATATGGAATATTTTGATGAAAATTATTCTGATGCAAAAGAAGATGTGCAGGAAAGTTTAAATTTTCTTGAAAAATCCTTAAAAAACGCAGTTCAAGATAGTAATTTTGATTTAAAAAAACTATATACGAAAATTAGGTTAAGTGATGAAGAATTAGAGATAATTGATATAGAACGTCTTAATGATTTTTGGCAAAAAATTGATTCAGAGGACATAAAAGCAGAACTTCATTCACGAGCAGGTTTATATATCGATGAATTAGGTCGGTTTTTACGTGAAGAAGTTATTAAAGTCGCCCAAAATAAAGGATTTGAAATAGTTCCTTTAGAAAAAGAATCTCATGACATTTTTAAAAAATATTCTAGCTTTAAATCGGCGGAAGAACTAACTGTTGATTTAAATGAGGCAATTAATAAATATAAAGAGGCAAGTTTTAATTTTTTTAGAGAAAGAAATTTAGAATACCATGAAGTAGTGAGAGATTTGTTTAATGAGCAAACAAGAAGTGCTGCATCAGATGTTCTTTATAAATATTATATTTATTTACGTGATACAGATATGTTAGAGGGCTTGGAATCACTTTATAATAAAAACATTAACACAATAGTTTTTGGTTTAGGAGTTCATCATTTTCCTAATATAACAAGTAATTTAGAAGAAAAAAATATTGAATATTTAGGAATCTGTTTACAAGATAAAAGCGCTAAAATTAATTTTGCTGAGGAAGATAGAGGAGCTACAAATTGGATTTCTAATATAACTTCAGGTTATGTATCAGTTAAAGCTCCAGACCCTACTACTTACGTTATAAAAAATATAAAGTTAATTACCATTGATGTTAATCAAAATAATATTTACGAATCATTATATATTTTTGAAAACAATATAAATAATATAGATAGCGCAAAATTAAAACTTGAAGATGTTAGTAATTCTTACCAAAATAATAGCTATATTCAAGTTATACCATTTAATGAAACCTTTGATTTAGAAGTTACTAAAGATTACTATTAATATAATTTAATACTTTATTTCAATAAACGTTTATGGTTTATATGAAAAATAAAGTTATAAGCTATATGAAATAATTATTTACTTTAGTAAAAATCATGGCACGGCGTAAACTAAAAACTAATATTTTCTTTGATAAGACTAACAACAAGTTTTTCGCTTTAATTTTAGCTATTGCAATTGCTATAGCAGTGTATTTAAAAGAGGAAAAAGCATGGATTTCAACTCAAGAAAGTCTAGGAAAAGTAAATGTATGCTTTACTCCTCCAAGCGGCTGTGGCAAACTAATTGTTGATATAATTAACCACGCTCATAATACAATATATATACAAGCATATTCTTTTACTTCAAAAGAAATATTTACAGCACTGGATAGAGCAACAAAACGTGGGGTTAAAGTACAATTATTACTTGATAAGTCACAAATTCTTGCTCCTTACTCAATATATAAGTACGCTCTTCAAACATCAATTGATGTATCTATTGATGAAAGAATTAGAGGTATTGCACATAATAAAATTATTATAGTTGATGATCTATATGTTATTACTGGCTCTTATAATTTTACTAGTGGCGCTGAGAAACGTAATGCTGAAAATGTAATTTTAATAAAAGACGAGAAGATAGCAAATTCATATAAAGAAAATTGGTTTTTACGAAAAGTTCATTCACTAAATTCTAATTAAATAAATTAGTGAATGAACTTTAATTACTAACTTTATAATTAATTTTTATTAACTAATTTAATGTTAACTGCAGAAATTCTGCCTTTATTTGAATCTAAATCGTAACTAATATTTTGACCTTCATTAAGATTATTTACCCCTATTCTTTCTAGTGAAGAAATGTGAATAAAAACATCATTTGATCCATCGGTTGGCGCTATAAATCCAAAACCTTTACTAGGATTAAACCATTTTACAATACCTAAAGCCATTTTTATCTCCTAAAATATATTAAATTGTTTATGAAAAATTGTATTGAAAGAACTATGTATATGAGGTAATAAAAACGTTTGTTAGATAATTGTAATAAAATTATATAGACATTAACTTAATAAACCACAAGTATTGTAATTATAATACTTTTTTCAATTAATACTTTATCAGTCAATATTAACAAATGCAAGCAAAAACTTTATTAAAAAAACATAGAAGATTTAATGTTTTATAAGGTAGTTCGTAATGTTTTATGAATTAAAAGAAAACAATCATAACCTTAAATACAATCCTTTTAAATCATGTATTATTCCTCGTCCTATTGGTTGGGTAAGCACATTGAGCCCAAATAAAATAGTAAATATTGCACCTTTCAGTTATTTTAACGCAATATCAGATCATCCTGCTATGGTTATGCTTTCAATTACAAGTCATCCGAATAATGGGGGATATAAAGATACATTTAGAAATATAAAAGCCTTAAAAGAATTTGTAATTAATGTAGCAACTTATGAATTAAAAGATTATATGAATTTAACTTCTCTTACGCTTCCTTATGAACAAAGTGAAGCAGAGTTTGCAAATATCGAACTAGAACCCTCAAATTTAATTAAGCCCTTAAGAATAAAAAATTCACCTATAGCTCTTGAATGTAAGCTTCATGAGATTATAAATCTTCCAGCCGAAAACCCTGTAAAATCTAATAGTTTAATTTTAGGACAAGTTATTGGTATTTATATAAAAGACGAGTTTATAAAAGATGATAAAGTTGATGTAGAAAAAATAAAACCTCTAGCACGATTAGGTTATCACGATTATGCAGTAATAGATAAAATATTTGAAATGAAACGACCTAATAGTACCTTAACCCTCAAAAAGCTTTAATTTTTTAAATAAAATTCTGGTTTCATGAGTATCAAAAATAACGTTAAGATAAATAATTTTTCCTTCTTTATTTAATTTAATGATATCAACACAATCTATAGATATAGTTTCTTTGGCATCACTGATAGCTTTATACTCAAAATTAATTGCAAGACTATAAGAAGAAAATTTACTTATAAATATTTCTTTTAATGAAACAATTGCATTATATTCATCATCAAAATATGCCTTAAAAAAATCTTCCGCCTTAACTTCCCCAGTCATTGGCGAATTTACCAGACCCTTTTCATCAAACAAGCTCATAACCTTGTTATAGTCATGCTCCTGTATAGCTTCTAAATATTTTTTTGCAACATTTTCATATATCATTTTTATCTCCCTTGATATCTTAGCGGCAATAGATAGATTAATAAATAATTGTATTTTTTACCCAATTTTTATTAACCGGACATATAACACGCAATTAATAAATTGTAACTAACAATTTATATAGTGATTCCAAATTAATTTTTTGACAGAAATATTTTTAAATTTTCTAAGTTAATTTACTCTAGAAAATAATTTTTTTATAACATGAGGTTTAGCTATTATTATCTGATACTTAATAAAGAAAATCTAGGCAAAAGTTTCTAAAATTAATCTAAATTAAATTATTTTTACTAATATTATTTTTAAGGTGAATTCTAGATATTTATAGAATTTGTACCTTAATCAATAATATAAGTTACTGAATTATAAAAAAATAAATAACTTATTGACAAAATTTGATTAATATATATACTTCTAATTAACATTCTTTAAATAACTTACACATATTTTTAATGGTTAACAAAATGCAAGCTAGAAATATTTTATCAAAGTTTATAGCCTTTTTTTATGGTAACACCTCTCAATTATGGAAGAAAAATAATGTGTGTAAAACTAACGAAGATGTAAACTTAAGTAAAAATGCTAATCTTACATTTTATCAAAACTCAAATAGCTTTGCAATTTTCGATCCATCACAGAGTTTTATTAATGAACATGACAATCCAACCTGGTGGAAAGATTTTGAAAAGAGAAATATTAAAGAGATAGAAGAAGGTAAAATTACACTTTTCAATGCAGGAAACGAAGGTTTATATAAAGTAAAAGTTACTACTGGTGATTTAACTAATTACGAAAAAGAATACTGCACTCATAAAGTTGAAGGGTTAGGTCTCGAAGTTGTTTCAGGAAAATTTATTATTAGTAAGACAACAGCATTATCATCAAAATCCACTCAGTTCTCTTCTATAACAGACCATGAAGGAATAACTTTCCTTGCAGAGAATGGAAATTATTCCATAACAATTTATTGCATAAACCCCCTTGCAATCATTGACCATCATGATATAGAAATTAGGAAGATAGCAGCAGAATTACCTGATGTAGTTATAAAAATATCTAAAAACTCCATCATTCACACATTTGCCGATTTTAATAAACTTAGTCATTTTGAAAAACCTTAAATTACTTACTACAAGTCATAAATTTCTTTTTATAATTTAAGTTATTTAAGCTATAGGTAAAGATTAAACCCTTACTAAGTGCAAGAGGAAATACTGAAGCATGATTATCACCCTCAAAAATATCAAGGTGAGAAGATGAGACATAATTTTTTATAGTATGAGAAAATGTCTTAATATCCTCAACCATTTTATAATCTCCACAATTTTCTAAAGCGCCAATTGCAAAATACATATTTATTCTACTTCTTTTAGTGTTTTTATTAAGTATTTTAAAAATATGTTTATTAGCATACCAAAGCGAGGGACTTATTGAAATATAGCTATCAAATAAGCTAGGTGAAGTTAAAGCTATCCAAGAAGTAAATAAACCTCCATAAGAATGACCAACTAAAGTGCGTTTATTTGTAACTCTATAAGTTTTTTTAATAAAAGGTATTAATTCTAACTCAATAAACTTTTTAAATTTTGCTGCTCCACCAGAATGTTTTGTATATTCAACCCCATAACCCCCATCGTGCGATAAAACAGGGGTATAATCTCGTGTTCTATTAAGCATATAATTATCATCAACATATGATATGCCCACTATAATTAATGGTGTCATATTATTTCTTTTGCTTAAATGTTCTACCATATTATGAGCAAGGGCAAATGAGTAATTAGCATCAAGAAGATATAAGATGTCATATTTTTTATTATCATTTTTATAGCCTGAAGGTAAGCCTATAAGAAGCCTATATTTGATACCTACTTGTTTTGACTCTAAATATCTTACTTCTGTGTTTGGAAGCTTAACTTGCTCAATGTCTAGCGCAAAAGTGCTTTTATTAAGGATTAAAATGAGAAGTATAACTCTGACAAACATGTTATAAACCTAAAAATAAATTTTTATAATTTTCAAAAACTTAAATAATTAATCTCAATTGGACAATTATATTCATAATATACAACTTGCACAATGATTAATCAAAGGTTAAAATATGGTTAATATTATTTCAATAATTAAATTTTAAAATGGTTTTAGTATGTTAAATAAACAACAAGAATTTGAAAATGCTTTCTATAATAACGATTTTATAACTATGGAAGAATTAACAGCACAAGGTGGTTAAACGTTAATATTAAAAATAAAGATGGTGAAAGCCCATTGCATTTAGCTGCTATTAGAGATGAATCCTATCTTGTTAGGAATTTAGTAGAAAAATGTGGAGCAGATTTAGAAATTAAAAATAATGAAGGAATGACCCCATTATTAAAAGTATGTGCCGCGAAAGGAGATCTTTTTTTCATTTTTAAATACCTTATAAGAAAAGGAGCAAATGTTAACACAATGGATAACCAAAATTTAACTCCTCTTTTTTATGCATATGTTAACAATAAAGCTGAAACTATCACAATTTTAGAACAACAAAATGCTAAATTTAATACTTTTAATCAATCAGCTATTGAAAAAGCACTAATAAAAGCTATTGAGGAAGAAAACATAGAAGCCACACATTTTCTTTTAAATCGCTTAGAAAATTCAAACTATATAGTAAATGATCATAACGATACGCTTTTACATTTTATAATAAAAAGTAAAACTTTAAATAAGCACAAAATTCAAAAAATATATGCTAGTTATGATTACGCTGAAGTAGGAGCAATTGATTATACGGAAACAAGTGTTTTTGAAGAACCTTTAGCCTTAATAATTATCATTATTAATAAGGGTGCTTGGATTACAATTAAAAATAAATTTGGCCAGAATGCTTTAGATTTAGCAAAAGAATTAAATAGAGAGCGTACTTTAAAATATTTAACCGAACTAGAAAATTTTTTAAATGGTAAAACTAATCAAAGTCCATCTGAATTTAATAATTTTATTAAGTACTATAATTTATTTAAAGACTGGCCGGAAGAATTAAAAGTTAAAGCTTATAACTATTTACCTGGGATTATAAAATTAGGCTTTGAAAAAGCAAAAGAATTTAAAGCCTTAGTTGAGGCTATTTATAAAACAAACCCAAATATTGCGTTTGAATATAGCTACCATTATGCAAAAGGCAAAGTTAGTATATTTAGGTCTATATGTAAAAATTGGAGAGAATGGGAGATATATACTAGTAGCGAAGCAAGAAGTCTTGTAAATGAAGATATCATAAGAAATATTATTTCGCAGACTGATCCGATGTCAGATATTACTATAACTTCAATCCTTGATGGAACGTTTAGAAGTGAAGTAGAAAATTGTTTGAATTCAAATACAAATCAGCAAACAAAAAAGTAGGGTAACACCCTACTTTTTTAAGTTTACAAAATTACTCTAAGCCTGTTCTTGCTTTTGTTTTTCAGCTAGCTTTTTAGCAACTGACGGAGAAAGCTGAATGTTAAGCTCTCTTAATTGTTTCTCAGTGACATTTGAAGGAGCTTGCATTAATAAATCTTGCGCTTGCTGGTTCATTGGGAATGCAATAACCTCACGAATATTTGGTTCATCAGCAAGTAACATAACTATACGATCAACACCAGGCGCAATACCGCCATGTGGAGGCGCACCATAAGTAAACGCCTTTATCATACCACCAAACTTTTCATCAACTTCTTTTTGTGAGTAACCTACTATTTCAAAAGCTTTATACATAATTTCAGGTTTATGATTTCTTATTGCACCACTTGAAAGTTCAATACCGTTACAAACAATATCATATTGGAAAGCTTTAATTTTAAGTAATTCTTCGTCATATTTAGCATTTTCTAAAATTTCTAAACCACCTTGTGGCATTGAGAATGGGTTATGACTGAAATCAATTCCTTTCTTTTCATCGTTCCATTCAAAGAATGGGAAATCTATAATCCAGCAGAATTTATAAACATCTTTTTCCAATAAATCTAACTGAACACCAATTTCAGTTCTAGCACGTCCGGCAAGTTTTGCTGCATCACTTTCTTTACCGCAACTGAAGAATACTGCATCACCATTGTTAATTCCTGCAATCTGCTTAAGTTTATTGATTCTTGTTTCATCTAAAAACTTTGCGATTGGACCTTTAGCCTCACCGTTTGTATCAAATATTATATAACCAAGTCCCGGATATCCTAAAGAACGAGCAAATTCATTCATATTATCAAAAAAACTTCTTGGCTTATCAGAGGTTTTTGGAGCAGGAATTGCTCTTACAACAGCGCCATTTGCAATTGATTTAGCGAAAATACTAAAGTCAGAACCTGCAAATACTTCTGTTACATCCGACATAACTATAGGGTTTCTTAAATCTGGCTTATCCGAACCATATTTAAGCATTGCATCATCATAAGTAATCCTTGGGAAAGGATAGTTAGTGACTTGTTTTTTAGTAAATTTTGTGAATAAGTTATATAGAACTGGCTCAATTGTTGAAAACACATCTTCTTGCTCAACATATGACATTTCAATATCAAGCTGATAAAATTCACCAGGAGCTCTATCTGCACGAGCATCTTCATCCCTAAAACATGGAGCTATTTGAAAATAACGATCAAATCCAGATACCATTAAAAGCTGTTTAAATTGCTGAGGAGATTGAGGTAAAGCATAAAATTCTCCAGGGTGTAATCTTGAAGGAACTAAAAAGTCACGTGCTCCTTCAGGTGAACTTGCAGTTAAGATTGGAGTTTGGAATTCTCTAAAGCCTAAAATATGCATTTCTTCACGAATTGTTCTTATAATATCAGTACGAAGTATTATATTTGAATGTAATTTTTCCCGTCTTAAATCAAGGAATCTATATTTAAGCCTTAAATCTTCTGGCGCTTCTTGATCCATATTAACTTGAAATGGAAGGTCTTTTGCTTCTGAATCAACTTCAAATGTTTCAACTAAAAGTTCAATTTCGCCTGTTGGGATATTTTTATTAATGGTTTCATTACTTCTAGCTACAACTTTACCAGTAATTGTTACTACTGATTCATTTTTAATATGAGTTGCTAGATCAAGGAAATTTCTTTCATTAGTTATAACCAATTGTGTTAGGCCATAGTGGTCTCTTATATCAATGAATAATAAATTACCATGGTCACGCTTTCTATGAACCCATCCTGAAAGTTTAACAATCTGATTTACATGGCTTTTATTTAATTCGCCACAGGTATGCGTACGATATTTGTGCATTAAAAAATCCCATATTTTGTTTAAAATATGGGATGTATATTAGCAGATAGTTTCAAAAAATATAGTAAAATTTATGTCAATTATTTACAAGCTGAAATCTTCAATTGAGTTACTTTTATTCTTATATCTTGCTGCCCTCTATTTCCAATAAATTGGCTTGTTAGATTAGTTGCGTATAAACTTTTAAAATTATCTTTTCGACTATTATAACTCGCTTGTATCTCCTGATTATCCCTAAAATTTTCAACGCTTTTATTCACATCTTCAAAATTGTTTAATAAGACACGTTTTAATTCATCGTCATTAATCATATAATCATATAAAGTTTCATTACTATCTGCTGAAACTTTAACAAATGGACAAGCTCCTAATTTTATAAAATTTTCAATAGTATTTTTTAAATAATGCTTTTTAGCATCATTTGTAGTTTTTACGTAAGCTAAAATTAAGTAATATAACGAAGTTTTACCGTTTGAAAAAACAGTATTTACATTATTTTTTTCATTAATTAAACGTACATGATCCTCATTCGAGAAAAATTTGCAAAGTCTAAGATTTACGTCAACATTTTTAACTAAACCACTTAATAAATTTATATTAAGGATTTTGTATCCGCATTTAATTGCACCAATTAAATGATTAATATAATTGTCGCTACTGGCTATTTTAATTATATCTTCTTCCTTAAATTTTTCTAATTTTATCAATTTTTCAAATACTGCATACAGTATTTCATCACTAATAGCCTCACCTTTATGCAAATCAAGTACATAATCAACTAAAGTGATTGCAGTTTGGCTTCTTATCGAGTTTTCTTTATCAAACGTATTTCTTATAATTCTTTGATCTAAACTATCTTTCACCGCGTCCATAAATGCTGTAATAACATTTTTTTCAAGTTGTTGAATAAAAAATAATAGTGAAACTAAATCTTTATTTATACATTCATAATCTTTGATTATTTTTGTAGATTGATTAAACGTTATCTCATTAGATCCTTTATCCTTTTTATTTATACGTGATTTTGTTGGTGAAGTATTTGAAGCAAGTGTAACATCTCTTTCCTTTTCAGGATAAGTTATTACTTGTAGTTTCATTGCTCCATTCGTAAAAGACACCTTAGCTTTAAAATGAAAACTGTCTTTTGTTCTTACAAACCTTGCAGGTTTAGGACTTACTGAACGAGGCTCGTTGTTTTTCTCGGCTACATCATCTCTGCTTTGGCGTTCTAACATAATTTCTCCGTAAAATTAAAAATTAAACGCCTTTTCGTTTTATCAACTTTCAGTTAATTTGTCACTATAGTTTTTAAATAAAATAAATTTTTTTAAACAAATTTTATATTGATAAGCAAATAAATTATTTAATAACAATGGTTTACATGGAAAATTATATGTTAAATTTTCTGAACATCTCCACACTGACCTTGTTCGCATCCACCTCTTAAATCTGTTTTTTTAGATGTTGAAATTGGCCAATACTTATCTCCTAAATCATCAACTTTCCCTTCAATTGGACACATTATAGCGGACATGCTAGGAGCAACAGTCATAAATGTTAAAATATTTGCTACTACTGAATTAGATATAAACTTTGTGAAAAAACTATTAACAAAATTTTGCATTAAACCCATTAAAGGGCCATTTACAAACATTGCAACTCCATATGAAAGATTTCGGTGATTTTTAAAAATATTTATTTGCTTACCGCAATCATCGTAACCTTGTAAAAATGCATTAACTGCACTACCCGAGATTACATCAATTAAATAAGGGTTAATTTGAAAATATGACGAAAGTACATTGGAAATTAGCTTACAAAAAAACATGCTAGTAATATAATGAGAATACCATTTAGCATCGTGTTCTTTAACGTCTTCGTTATAAAAACCAAGAGCAATGTTTTTAATAAACTCCGGTAATATTTTTAATCTTGAATTGTTAATCTCTATAAAATGTGGGCGTTTATAAGACCAGGTTTTAAAAATATTAAATGCAAGAGGCTTATATAGTAAATTCATAGGTAATACAAAAAAACCCCATATAAATTTATTAGCACTTAAAGCTTTTCCTAAAATTTTTTGCGAAAATATATTTACTAAATGTTTAAGTCTTATAGTTACATGCTCAAAGTGATAATGGATATCTTTTGTTTGCATTCCAGTACCAATTGCCAATTCTTTAAATTCATAATAGTTATCGCTATTTTTTTCACCTAAAGTCCAAAAATTATCCCAATATTCTTTTATTTTTGTCATATATTACCTATTACAAAAAATTATGATAGCGAGTGAAAATAAACTGATTTGGATTTCAAATAAAGATTTTTATTATTTATTTTTCGAGAATTAACTGAACAACTTCTCCAAAGACCTTATATCTCCAACCCTTCCCTATTTTCGTTTCATTTATGCCCTTAAGTAGAGTAATAAATATGTCATCTTTAGAGGCTATAAAATATCCTGGAAGGTTAAGTTTATCTGCAATATAAAGAAGAATTTGACGTAATAAGCTTTTCAAATTTTGATTAGAATTTAAAGCGCTTATTTTTTTAAATTCCTCAATATCGTTAAGTGTTGGTTCAAGTGTAAACAAATCAATTAATTCTTTTTTAAATCCTTCATTTAGCTTTAAGAAAGCTTCGGAGTTAATTAGATTATTATTTTCTATTAACTCTACTATAATATCATTATTTACTAATAAGTTTGGGGCTATATCATTTTTCTTAGCAATTTCCATACGCCAAAAAAGTAAATCTTTAAGTAAAGCGTAATCCTTACCGGATTTAGGAGCCTGATTATATTTAACCCATAAATATTTATTATCCTCGGTTTTTTCAAGATTTTTCATCTCTTCTTCAAACCATTCTAATCTATTTTGTTTCGTAAGTTTTTTATATAGGATTTCATATACTGAGGTTAAATGTCTAACATCAATTAAAGCATAAACAATTTGTTGTTCAGTTAAAGGACGTTGTTCCCAATTAGAAAACTGAGTTTTTTTGCATATTTTTACATCAAGCAACTTTTCACATAAAGTCCCATAGCTTGGATGGTCACCAAGTCCTGTAAAAGTTGCTGCAATTTGCGTATCAAATACATTTTTTAAATCAATGTTAAAAAATTTCTTTATTCCTTGCAAATCTTGTTTTGCTGCATGAATGATTTTAATAATTTTTGGATTAGCCAAGATTTTCTCTAAACCTTTGAAATTTAAAGGTTGTTTAAGATCAACGGCATATTCATAATCTTTCCCACCAAATTGTATTAAGGAAAGTTGAGGATAATAAGTAGATTTTTTAGTGAATTCAGTATCTATGCCAAAGGCCTCTTGGTGAGATAAGATATCACATAATAAATTTAACTCATCCTGTGTTTCTATTAGAGACATTTAAATTAAATTATGGTACAAAATATTTCCTTATTCGTTTTTACTTTAATATTAAGAGTTTAGCAAGTTATATTAAAGTTTTAAATAAAAATTAGATTGCATAATCTCCTAAATTTGTTAATTATTGGCACATTTAAATTAATAAACGGTTAATTATCGTTATGTCTAAAAGTCAGAAAAATAAAAATACAATTTTATCACAAAATAATGAAGCTGCTTCTTCTCAATTTCCTGTGGTTACAATCTCTTCTGTAAGTGATTTTGCTAAAAAGTTTAATTCTTCTCAACCAGCTTATGAAGATAGCTCAGAACCTAGCAAACCTTTAAATAGGAATGCACGAAGAGGACAAGAAAGAAAAGTTTTGAAAGAAATGAAATCACAATTTAAAAAACTTAAAGGTACAGTCTCTAAGAGCGATTCTCAGGTAAAAGAAATATTTATAGACGTTACAAAATCAGGTGAGCCAACAGTATCTTCTATTGTTGAACAGCAGTCACATAAATTATCTATTCCAGTTATTAAATCTAATGAGATAGAACCTAAATTTTTTACAGGCCTACAAACAGCTTTACATTACTTCAATGGCTCTACTGAACCATCTAACCAAACAACTTCTGAAAAAGATTATGAAGTTTGTTCGGAATCTATAAATATCATACATAACGAAAACAAAGATGAACCTGAAAATCAGCAAAGTCTTAGCAATGTTACAACAACTTCTAATAAACCAACTAAAATAAAATTTGACCCAAATAAAGGTTTTTTTGAAAATATAGAAAGCTCAGGATTAATTGAAAAGACCAAGGAAATCACCTCACTGACTAGTAAATTAAATATTGAAAAAGCGCAAGAAATTGCTTCCCTAGCTAATAAATTAAATACAGATTTTAATGCAGCAATTAAAAAGTATGTTGGAAATGAAAACCCTTCCCCAATTAATATTTCAGACCAAGAATTAATATGTATAAAATATTATTGTGATCCGCTTATTAAAGTTCCATATAAGCTATTAAATAATACTGAAAATGAGCTTAAAGTATATCCTAATATTCGAGAAATACTCTCTAATTTTATAGCAAAAATTAATTATCGATTATTAAATCCGCAACTTTTTAAAGGTATGGAAGTTATTGATGAGTGCTACGATATTAATACTTCTGCAAATCTTGAAGAAAAGGAGCTACTTAATAATAATAAAGACCATCTAATTGTAACACCTTATAATATAGTAACGTTCAATGAAGATTCAGAAATAAGTAATAATTCCACACTTCGCGAAAACTTAATTAATTGCTTTATAAAAATTAATTTTCATTTACTAACCCTTCGTTTTAATTTTAAAAATAAAAAAAAGTTAGAAGAAGAAAATATTGAGTTATATAAAAAAATTGAACAGTTAGAAGCATTACTTAATTCACAAGAAATAACAGAAGTAAAAAAGAAATATGAAGGGGAAATTTCAGATTTAAAAAATAAACTCGAGAAAGTTAAAACGCAGCAAGCATATACTACTCAAACCATTACTACTCTTCAAGCTAGAAACAGTGAATTAGAAGAAAATTATAATGTAAATAAACAGGCACGCTTGAGTAAACAATATACTGAGCTTCAATCTGAATATAAAAAACTTGAAGAAAGGGTAAAAGAGTTAGAACAACGTAATAAGGTTTTAGAACCTTTAAGTAAGAAATATTCACATGAATTAGATAAAATTAAAGCACTTCTTAAAGAAACTGAAGAGAAACATAATAAAAACGTTGATGACAATTTTAAATTACAAAATGAAATTGAAGAATTAAGAAAACAATTAAAAGTTTCTGAAAAAACTGCAAAAAATAATAATGGAACTGATAAACTTAATAATCAACTTAAAACATTAAAAGAAAATTTTAGTAACTTAAAAACTGAATTTGAGTCTTTAAAGAATGAAAATGAAAAGTTAATTAAAGATAAAGAGGCAGAAAGTAATCAAGTAAGTATTGAAAAAGCTAAATCTGAAAAACTAAAAAAAGAAGCTGAGCTTGAAATCAGTAAACTTAGAGTTCAAGTTCAAAACTTTAAAAATCAAACTCACAATTTAGGAAATTCAATTCAATCATTACAAGATAAATCAAATCTTACTACTACAAAATTAAGTGAAAAAGAAAATAAAATTCAAAAATTAGAAGCAAGTTTAAAATCCTCTACTCAAGAAGAAATTAAGCTTAAAGATCAAGCAAATTCTTTAAGAACTCATAATGCTTCATTAAAACAACGATTGGCAGAAGCAGAAGGACTTGCCAAAGCAGAAGCAGAAAGATTTGCCAAAATACATAAAGAAACAGAAGAGCAGAATAAAAATTTAAATGATCAAATTCAACAATTAACTACAAAATTAAATGAAGCTGAAAAGCAAAAATTTGATTATGGGCATTTTAATAGAGAAATAATGGAACTTGCAGGAAAAACTGAAGCAGAAAATCAAGTTTTAAAAATAGAAAATGAAGAATTAAGGATGAGATTAATTAAAAATGAAGAAGAGTTACATCATCATCAAAGTACATTATCTGACTTAAAAGCTCATTTTGAAATTGTTAAAACAGACCCTTCTTTTAAAGGTATGTCACAAATACTATTTCAAAATAAATATACAGAAAATTTATCTTATAATTCTTATAATCCTTCTTTACGAACTTCAAATCCTAGCCATAAGAGAGATAACAAACAAACTACTGAAGTACAAAAAATGAAAAATGACACTTATGAAGAAGATTTTGGATATGATGAAAAAGGAAATTTTTATAAAGTTATAAGACAATTAGGTACAAAAGAGTTTCTTGGATATAAGGATCAAAATGATAAAGTAAGTTTTACTGAACCAAAAATTATGTATTCTAATAAGGAAGAATATGCAATGACTTTACTACCTAATGATTTTGGGAAATTGAATATTACAGAAAATGAGCTTTACTTACCATATGGGTGGGATGAAAATGGAGTTTTTTACTACACAATAAGTAAACAATGCGATGGGAAAATAATGGGTTATATGGATCAGGATAATAAATTTTATGCTCAATTTCCTAGCCCAACATATTATCCTTACATTGAAAATCCCCAAGCCTCGAGGCAAAATCATACTAATATATCAAGTCCTAATGAACCGACAAATAATTATTTTTATTCAAGTGATTATTATAAAGGAGAAAATTCTTCACCTAGTAAGAAATATCAAAATGGGTTTAGGGACACCCATAATTCATATAAGAAAAATGGATATACACATAGAGATCAAAATGAAAGTGAGTATAATAACAATTTAAAAAGAGAGCAAACTTCATATGCTCCAACCTTTATTAAAAAAGAAAAAAAACCATTTGCTAGTCACAAATTTTCTTAATATCTCTTTTTAATAAATAGTTTTTTACTATCATTTCATGGTCAAATGCAAATTTACCCCAAGGTATTTGATCATGAGTTACTATAAAAGCTTTTGCAGCATCATCTCCTGCCGTAGGATTATTAAATGCAGTAGCTTGATACGTAACTTCAACTGAATGATGGCGAGGATCTCTTGAGGGTTCAGAATGTACTCCAATTAACTTTAAATTATAAAGCTCCAAATTAACCTCTTCTTTCATTTCCCTTCTTATAGCGTGCTCGACAGTTTCACCATATTCCACTTTTCCTCCAGGCAAAGCATATCCCCAAGGCTCCTTTCCTCTTTCGATTAAAACTATACCTTTGGGTTGCTTGTTTTTACACACTTCTATAATGGCAGCAGTCGTGAGGACAATTTTTTTATTACTTACTCCAGGTTTATTATTAATAGAACATGCTGATATAAGAATATTTAAGATTAAAAATAATAAAGGCTTGTATTTCATAGTATATTAATCCTTTATTATTGACAAAATTTACATATAATATAATTTTATAGTTAATTAAATATATAGCAATTTAAAAATGATTAATACATTCTTCTATCTTAAATGTTTAGAAATTAATTGGTGGCGATGGCAGTAATAGCTACGCTTTAACTAATTTGCTTTTAAATATTATTTATAGGAGAAACTCATGAAGTTCTTTAAAACTATTTTTTTCATTACGTACATCATTTTATTAAATCTTACAGTTGCAGAAAGCTCCCAACTAAAAAAAGTAGCTATTGCTAATTATGGAATCCATTCTTCGCTTGAAGACACTATCTTTGGAATTAAAAACCAACTTACAAAAGAAGGTTTTATTGAAGGTAAAAATATAGAATATAAAATTTTGCATGTAAATTTTGAGCAAACATTAATTCCTCAAATGTTAAACAAATTACTTGCATATAATCCAGATGTTATCGTAAGCATTACAACACCTGTTACTCAATCTGCCAAACGAATTGTAAAAAACAAACCTCTTGTTTTTGCCTCAATTACAGACCCTGTAAGCGCTGGAATTCTTGATAATAAAAATACAGCAAAAGATAATATTACAGGAGCAGCTGAAAAACAAAATTTAAGTACTATGCTTGAATTTATAAAAACCGTTCTTCCATCAGCACATCGTATAGGGGTTTTATATGCATTAAACGAAGATAATGATAAAGCTATGATAGAAGATTTAGAATTAGCAGCAAAAAAATTAAATATGGAAGTAGTTAAGGTAGGAATAGACCAACAAAGCGATATCCCTAAGCGAATTAATATTCTTAAAAATAAAGTAGATCTTATTTATGTAAGTACAAGTGGTCCTATTCAACCAGCTTTAAGTGTAATAACGAGTTTTGCTGATAAAAATAATATTCCTGTCTTCAATGCCGATGCTGAAGCGATTAAGAAACATAAAGTATTAGGCAGTTACTCTGTTTCATTTACTACAATAGGCCAAAATGCTGGTAAAATTATCTCTAAAATATTAAACGGTCAAAATATAAACTCTATCTCTCCTATTTACCCTTCTAAAGCCGATCATATTGCTATTCTTAGCAAAAAGAAAATGGATTTATTAAAAATCACTCCTGATCTTGAAGCTTTAAAAGAATTTAATACAGAAATAATCGAGTAAACTAATATGTTAAATATAGTTAATATAAGCAAAGGATTTGGCTCTAACAAAGTATTATCTGGTATTAGCACTTGTTTTAAACCTGGAGAGGTTAGTTTTATTATTGGTCATAATGGGTCAGGTAAATCAACTTTTTTGCAGTTGATTAGCGGAGATTTAAATCCTGATTCAGGTTCCATCAATTTTAACAACGAAACTATTTCAAAAAATATTATTTCCAAAGTTACCCAAAATATAAACCTTTGCTCTGAGAGAGAGCTAACAGTTTATGAAAATTTATGTATAGCAAGGCTCAAAAATCAGAAAGGTAAACTTAAAACTTTTAATTTTTATAATGAAATTATTGATTTTACGAATAGTGTGGAAATTGATACATTTAACTTTTTAGACAAACCTTTAAAACTCTTATCAGGTGGAGAACAACAAAAAATTGCTCTGCTAATGGGTATTATATCAAATCCTAAAATTCTTCTTTTGGATGAATTTACTTCAGCCCTTGACCCTAAAACTTCTGAAGAAATTTTAAAGCTTGTTAGGAACCTTACACAAGCTTTAGACCTCATTACAATTATTATTAGCCATAGTTTAAGAGAGGTTGCACATTTTGCTGATAGAATAATTATGATTAAGGATAATGGTATTCATTTAGATAAATACTATAATCAACCGCCTAGCCTAGAAGATTTATTGGTACTATTTGAAGGAGACATCTAGTGGATTTTAATTTTATTTTTTCTGATATCCTTCCTACATCGATCATTCATGGTTTACTTTTATCACTAGTAGGACTTGGAATATATATTACTTATAAACTTCTTAATTTTATTGATTTATCTGCTGAAAGTATTTTTATTCTAGGTGCAAGTATTTTTGGCACCATGATTAATAACGATATAAATTACATAATAAGCTTTTTAAGCGCGATTTTGGCCTGCTCTTTTATAGGTTTATCTGTAACATATATTTCCTTAAAATATAAAATTAATTCCATGCTTATTACTATTATAATTGCTATGATAATTTACTCTTTAAATCTAAAAATACTTGGGGTACCTAATATACCTTTAAATGAAATTTATTTTCCTTTTAATAACGAATCTTTAATTCTCAAAGGACTATTTATTACAAGCCTTATAACCCTAACCTTTTATACTTTAATAAATTTTCTTAAAACAGAAGTAGGGCTAAGATTTCGATTAGTAGGTCTTAACCCTAAAATGGCACGTGCATACAGTATTAATCAATTATTTTATGTAACTATAGGAACAATAATTGCTAATAGTTTAATAGCAATTGCAGGCATCATGCATTCACAAAATGTAGGGTATGTAGACATTAATATGGCTAATGGTTTACTAATTCAAGGTCTTGCATCAGTTATGATAGGCGAAATGATAATGGTTAAATATCGCAAATCATTAATTTTTTCTCCTTTAATTGGAGCTATTATTTATAGTTCAATTGAAAATTTGATTATGTTATTTGATTTTATTAAGCCAACCGATTTTAGAATGGTTACAGGTATATTAGTACTTATAAGTATAATTCTAAATTCAAAAAGGAAAGTAAAGTCACTTGCTAGTTAAAACTTCTATCCAAAGCCTACTACGCATTCGTTCAATTTCATTGCTTAATGGCTTTAATATATACATTTGATTGATTTGCCCTTTCGTTAAATATATATTCTTATTATTTAAAATGGACTTATGAATATATTTATCTGCGGCACTATTTGCATTAGCATAACCTAACCTATTTGTATTAAAGCTAGCGACATCTGGACGAAGTAAATAATCAATGAATTTATATGCTTCATCAACATTTTTTGCATCTTTAAGAATAGAAATTGTATCAACCGAAATTTGAGTTCCTTCTTTTGGAATTATATATTTAATCTTTCCTTTTCCATTCTCCTCTGCTCTATCCTTTGCTTGTATTAAATCTCCTGAAAATCCTACTGCTAAGCAAATATCTTCATTTGCTAGATCATCAATATATTTTGAAGAATCAAAGGTATGTATATAAGGCCTAATTTCAAGTAAAAGCTTTCTAGCTGCTAATAAATCTTCTTTTTTTTGTGAATTGGGGTTTAAACCTAAATATAATAAAGCTGCAGGAATAATCTCATTAGGGGCATCAATAAAAACCACACCACATGCGGAAATTTTTTTTATATATTCTTTATTAAAAACATATTTCCAACTATCAATTTTTTGGTTAGGGAAAATTTTATTAATTACTTTAGTATTATAGCCAATACCTAAAGTCCCCACCATCCATGGCACTCCATATTTATCTAGACCGCCATTTTTTTTAAGTATTTCAAGAATCGCTGGATTTAAATTTTTATAATTTTTAAGTTTGGAAGTATCTAATTCTTTGTACATACCAATTTTAGATTGACGAGCTAAAAATGGAAAAGCTGTAGGAACCACTATATCATACCCAGTTTTACCTACGTATAATTTTGCATCTAAAGTGTAATCACTATCATAAAGATCATAATTAACATCAATTTTATATATTTTTTCAAAATCCTGTACGGTTTTTTGATCAATATAATTTGACCAATTATATACATTTAGTTTGCTATTAGCGCTAGCAACAACTGGAAGAAAAATTATAAATAAAACGGCAAGCGCTTTCATTTCTTACCTAAATAAACTTAAATTAACTTGCTATTAATATAATAATTTTACTGAGATGTCCAGCCACCATCTAAGGTAATACTTGTTCCGGTAATATTAAAAGCATGCTCACTAATTAAATGTAATACTAAGTGAGCTATATCTTCTGGATTGGTAAATTGTTTAGATGGTTGTTTTTCACTTAACAATTTAATGCGAGCATCATCTCCACTTAAATTTTCTCTAGCTGCAAGATCATCTATTTGTTTTTGAACAAGCGGAGTTAACACCCATCCAGGACAAATTGCATTACAAGTAACACCACTTCCTGCTGTTTCGAGTCCTACAACTTTAGTTAAGCCAATGATACCATGTTTAGCTGACACATATGCAGATTTATTTGCAGAAGCTACTAAACCATGGACCGAAGCCACATTAATTATTCTTCCCCATTTTTTTTGCTTCATTGCTTTAATAGTGTTTTTAATTAAATAAAAGCTTGAAGAAAGATTAATAGAAATTATTTGTTCCCATTTCTCATCTGGAAAATCTTCTATAGGAGTAACAAATTGAATGCCTGCATTATTAATTAATATATCAATATCACCTACTTCATTTTTCGCAAAACTCAATAAATCCATAATTTGAGCCTTAGAAGCAAGATCGGCTGCATGATAATAAACTTTTCCTTTATAATTTTGTTCAAATTCTTTCTTAAGTGATTCAATTTCCTCTTTTGGACTTAAACCATTTAAAATAACTGTATGACCTTCTTTTGCAAGCTCACGGGCAATTGCAAGGCCTATTCCACTTGTTGATCCAGTAACTAAGGCAATTTTTGCACTCACAATAATTCTCCAATAATATCCCTATTATTACAATTATATTAAATTATTAATATATTAGCAATTAAATTACTGCTTCTTTTGAACTTAAAATATATTTTAAAAGTATAAGTTATTGATATGTAATACAAAACCTGAACTTAATTAATAAAATAATATTGCTACATAAAGTTTAATTTTTATATTTATCATGTTGACTTTCATACCTTTTTATTGTTTCATTAAATAATAGTTATGTAATATCAAAAGTTTTTTTAGGTTAATATTTAATATGAAAAACCTTTTCTATGTTTTTCTAACCGCTTCTGCAGTTTCAATAATTAATATTTCAAACGCAGAACAATTCGCTCAAAATACTAATTTTATTGATGATGTTAAAAAAATAGTTCATACGAAGTTACCTGATCGCTCGGAAATTGAAAAATTTATTCTACATAACAAAACCTATGGTTTACCTGTAAATCTCACAAAAAAATTTGGAAAAAACTTTAAAAACATTAATTTTTCAAAAATTTATGCTCGCGAAGTATCTATAACTGATGCAAACATGCAAGATGCAATGTTTGAGTTCGCAAATTTTGAAAAAGCTTATATTATAAATAGTGATTTAAGTAATTCAAAAATGATGGCAGTTGATTTCAGTAATTCAACAATTATTGATAGCAAACTTGTTGGGGTTAACTTAAATTTAGCAACACTAGACAATGCAATTCTTCATGGTAATAACTTTGAGAATGCTAATTTTGAAGGTGCAAACTTAAGTTACGCTAATCTATCTAATACAAACCTTAGAAATGCTAATTTAAATAATGTTGACCTTTCTTGGGCAAATTTACAAGGCGCCGATCTTACAGGTGCAAAATTAAATAATGTTAAACTTAGCT
The DNA here is from genome assembly GCA_017304685.1 of Sphingobacteriia bacterium. Classification (NCBI taxonomy): domain Bacteria; kingdom Pseudomonadati; phylum Bacteroidota; class Sphingobacteriia; species Sphingobacteriia bacterium. Next base: position 962,127 of record JAFKLR010000003.1, read on the forward strand.
ACGCTAATTTAATGAATACTACTCTTGATAAAGCTACTTTCAAGAATTCTAGCCTTCAAGAAGCTGTGTTAATTAATGCTTCTCTTAAAGACACTTCTTTTGAAAATAGTGACTTAAGAAGAGCAGATTTAAGATGGACAAAACTTTCTAAAGCAAAACTAATTAATGTAGATTTAGCAAGAGCCAGAACAAATCCACTAAAATATGAGACAGAAGAATTTCAAAGTAGCGTTGATTCCATGACTCAGAAATAAATTATCTTCCATTTTGTTTATTATTGTTACGAAGCTTTTCCATTTTCTTCTTAAGCACTTCTTTATAATTAGAAGTTTTCTTAAAATCTCCACCCTCTTTAATATCTTTTTCCATTTCTTTTACTGCCTTTTCAAACATTACTTTATCTTTCCCTTTAAAAATCGATTTAATGTTATCTATTAAACCAAGTTTTACCTTCTTAGGATCTTGAGCTAAATATGCTTTTTCTTTATTATAAATTGGCTCTATTTTAGCCTTATAATCTTTGCCAATATATTTCTCTAAATAATGTTCAAAATTTTTATGCTCTTTATTATCTTTACCTTTATCAACAAAGTTCTCATTTAAGATTTCGTCAAATGTTTTATTATTTGTATTTTTTAATATTTCCTTAACTATTTTTTTTACCTTAATATCAATTTTATTTTCTACAATTTTTTTATTTTTCCCTTCTTTTTCTATTAAGGTTATCATATCTTTACTAGCAAACTTGTTATAATTAGCTTTAGCGCCCGCTTCGACTAGTTCTTTTATTATCTCTGAATGTCCTCTTGCAGCAGCTATTTTTAAAGCTGTATCGCCACTTCGAGCTTTTAAATTAACGTCAGCATTAGCTTTAATTAATTCCTTCACTATCTCTAAATTACCTTTAAAAGCAGCAACCATTAAAGGACTATATCCCTCATAATTTTGTAAGTCTACATTAGCACCGGCTTTAATTAATTCATTTATTACTTCTACATTTTGCCCTCTATCAACAGCTATTAGTAAAGCTGTATTATTATTTCTATCTTGTGCATTTACATTAGCGCCGGCTTCCCTTAATAATTTTATTTTATCCAAATTCCCATATTTTGCTGCAAACATAAAAATTGTATAACCGTCAAAATCTTGAAGATTAAGCCAAAATCCAGATTCTATATATTTCTGTAAATAAGTAGTATCCTGTAGTCTTGTTTCCTTAAATAAACCCATATCGTTAGACTGATGAAATTTAATAAACTCATTAATTTTTTCTAACACAGAATTATCTATTTTATTCTCTTTAGTTTCAAACTCTCTTAATATTCTCCCTAATTCTCTTGAACTGCATTTTTTAAAAAATTTATCAGGGTCTGGGTTTAAAATATCTAAATTGTTTTGTTGAGCCACAAGATTTAATATTTGAGGATATATATTTTGATCCGGTTTTAAACCAGCTTTTAATATTAAATTATTTAAAATTGGAGTTTTTGCATCTCCATTAAGTTTGATATAATTTACTATATTACCTACAGTAGTAATTGTTTTATTATTATTTAAAATTACATTTACTAAAGTTGTACGCTCCCCAATAATTGCTTCATCTAGTAAATTATGTTGTGTCTCCCCCCATAACAAACTATTAGGATCTGAACCATGTTTTAATAAGATTTCAACTGCATGTAGGTTACCAAATTCTACTGCCTTAGCAATAGGGTTCATTTTAGTATTATCTATTCCTTCTTGAAGTTTTGGTTTAACCTTTAAGATTTCTTCTATCATACTATATAAATAACCTGGGTCTTCGTTATTTATTCTTTTATTTTCAATTTCATAAAGTATATGATGAAGTACTGTAGCGTTATTTTTATCTTTTATGTCTAAGTCTGCGCCTTTTGCAATAATTTTTGGTAATATTTCTGCCTTTTTTTCATCGCTTAATGTTTTACTTTGTAATAAATTAAAAGTTACACTAGTTTCATCAAAAGTTTTTTCTAAATTTTTAATTGAAATACTATCTTCTAACAAACTATTAATTTTATCAAAATTTCCTTGAGCTATCGCTTGATTTAATTGAAAAATGTAATCTTTATTACCGCTTGCCATATAACTAACCTATATATAATATATAAATAATTATATAACAAAATATTTAATATGTTAATTTATTTAATTGCTTTAAATGTTTCTATAGCTCTTTTTCGAGTTATATCTAAATCAACTATTGGCTCATAATATTTATTAAACAACCCATCTTTCTGAGGTTCATGAATATTCGTACCTTTATAATCTTTTAATTCTTGTACGTAAGTTTTTACATAAATTCCATCAGCATCAAATTTTTGTCCTTGTAAAATAGGGTTAAACACTCTGAAGTATGGCTGAGCATCAGTGCCAGTGGAAGCAGACCATTGCCATCCGCCTACATTTGATGCAAGATCATAATCCATTAAATTTTGCGCAAAATATTCTTCTCCTAAACGCCAATCAAGAAGTAAGTTTTTACACATGAAAGATGCTGTTATCATACGAGCCCTATTATGCACCCAACCCATAACTTTAAGTTGACGCATAGCGGCATCAACTACAGGGAAACCAGTTTTACCTTCGCACCATAATTTAAAATGTTCTTCGTTTCTTTGCCAATTAATTTTACCTTGGAGTGGTTTTAAAAATTCTAAGTTTTGGGTATATGGAAAATGATACAAAACATTCGCGTAAAACTCTCTCCAAATAAGCTCATTTATCCACATATCTGAGCCTGCACCTGGATATTCCAAAGCATATCTAAAACACTCACGAATGGAAATTAACCCAAATCTTAAGTAAGGAGAAAGTCTACTTGTACCATCTAAATAGAGATAATTCCTTGTTTCTTTATATTTAGGTATATTAAAGGACCATTCTGCTAATTTGTTTTTAGCATCATGAGTTGTCCAAATTTTGTCTTCAATAAAATTATACCCCACTTCTTTTAGCATTTTTTCTGCTGAAGTAGTATTTACTAAATTTAATCCTGCATTTTGAATTGTATTTTTTAGTTTTGAATCAACTGGTAAAGTTCGTTTTAAATTTGGCCTATAGTTTGCATAATCCTCTTTAATTAAACTCATCCTCCAAGCTTTACTAAAGGGTGTAAAAACCTTAAAAGGAGTTCCGTCTTTTTTTAAAATATCTTTTGGGTTTTGAAGCAGATGATCTACTGATAATTTCAGTTCAATATTATTTTTTAGCAATAAATGTTCAACTGTACTATCTCTTTCTATAGTTTGCGGCTCAAAATCTTTACCAGCAAAAACTTTATTTGCATTTAAAACTTTACATAAATTGGGAATGATTTCTATTGGTCTACCATAAAACACTAATATTTCTGAATTATATGATTTTAATTCTTTATTCAAATCTATTATAGTATTTGCAATAAAGCTTAATCTACGATCGTTTTTATTGGTAAATCTTGATAATATCTCTTTATCAAATATAAAAATTGGCAGAAAACTTTTTCCTTCTTGCGAGGCATAATGTAATGGTTTATGGTCATGCAAACGCAGATCTCTTCTTAACCAGCAAATCGTTAAGCTTTCATTTATCATTTTCTTTTGCTCGAGTTAAAATTTCTTTTAAAGAATTTTCTATTCTTTCTGCAATAATGTTATAAGAAAAATTTTCCTTTAAATTAATCTTAGCGTTGTTTACTAATTTTTGTCGTAATTCAAAATTATTATAAAGGTCAAGTATTGCCTTTGCTAAACTTTTCTCATCCTCTATTGGAACTAACAAACCATTTTCCTTATCTTTTATAATTTCAATTGGCCCCACATCATTAGTTGAAATAACAGGAATATTATAATTCATGGCTTCTAAAATAACTATTCCAAAAGGCTCATGGTGAGAAGGTAGAACAAACAAATCAAGATTAGAGTAAAATTCTGATTTATCTTTAACCCAACCAGGAAATTCTATTATTTTTTCTATTTTAAAATTTTTAGCTAAAGCTATTAAATTAGCGTGTAACTCCCCTTCACCCCCTATCACAACTTTTAGCTCTGGAATTTTGTCTTTAATCAAGGAAATTGCTTTAATTAATACTTCAAAACCCTTTTTAGGTACAAATCTTCCTATAGCTCCTACAATAAATTGTGAATTGGCTTTTTTAATAGATAAATTTTCTAGAACTTCTATCATATTATGAATAACAAAAATATTATTTGTTTGAAATCCAAGATTTGAGTAATAGTCTTTTAAATGATGCGTTATAGTAAATAAATAATTACAACTAATAAGCTCCTTACTCCAATAATTATGAGCTACTGCAACTAATGGTATATTCAGTTTTTTTGCTACAAATTTATTTAATACAGTTGGTCTACTACCATGAGTAATAATAAGATCTGGTTTAAACCCTCTAATAATTTTTAAAAGCTTAAATTTTGCAAAAATATCCCATTTACTAAAATTGTTAATGGCTAGAAAATCTTTATTAGTTTTACGTAGCGGAGATTTTGTATGACATATAGATAATACTTCATGCCCTCTTTTTTGAAGGGAATAATGATAATCTAAAAAAACTTGTTCAATACCGCCAAGCTTTTTACTAAACATACAATTAACTATTCGCATTAAATTCCTTTTTCATCTATTTTTTGCTTTATAATGCTTATTAAACTGTCACCATTAGTAATTGCAAGCTCTGTGTCAATATACTCAATTTTTTGCTTAAATTCATTATTTAGCCTTACCCAATCTTTTTTAGTGGTAATTAATTTAGCATTCAGACGCTTAGCTTCTAAGATTAAATTCTCTATTTCCTCTATTGTATATCTATGATGATCACTAAAAGAGATTTCTTTAATAATTCTAAAGCTTGACCTTTTTAATAAATTAAAAAACTTTTTTGGCCTAGCGATTCCTGAAAATGCTATTGCCTTTTCATAGATAAAAGTTTTTGGTTGTATATATGCATTACACTGAGGTTTACCGAATCTTTTTTCTTTCCCTCCAATATTAATAATCATATTAGCTTTTTTTAATGCGCTACTTACAGGTTCACGAAGAGGACCAGCAGGGAGTAAAAAACCATTACCAAATAAAAACTCTCCATCAATTACAAGAATATTAAAATCGGCTTGGAGTTTTAAGGTTTGAAATGCATCATCAACTATAATGATATTAAATCCTTGCTCCTCTGCAAATTTAATACCTTCAATTTTATCTTTTGAAATAATTGTTGGAAGCTTTTCATTTAAAAGTAGAGCTTCATCCCCTACCTCTTCTTCACTATGCATTTTTGTAACAAGCAAAGGCCCTTTTAAAGAGCCATGATACCCCTTACTTACACAACAAATTTTATATTTCCTATTCAATTCCTTATTTAATTCCTCAGAAAACCATAAAGCTGTTGGAGTTTTGCCACCACCACCAACCGTAACGTTCCCTATAGCTACAACGAAACTTTTTTTAAAAGAAGTTTTAGAAACAAATAGTCGCTTAAGAGAAAACCCTAAATAATAAAGGAAAGAAAAAGGTAAAAGGCTTATAGATTTTATGTTAATTTTATTCCATAAATCCGGCTGTTTTAGTTTTAATATTTTGCCAAACATTTTCTGTTATTTGATTATATTGTTTTATTAAATTGCTAGCATTTGCCTTATAAAGATCATACTTTGCAGGGTGATTAAGATAATCTTCCCATATATTATATAATTCTTCTTCGTCATGTGCAATCAAACTTGCTTGTTTTTGAATAAATTCATTATAAATATTTATGAAATTATGAAACTTTGGACCGGTAATTATAAGTGTATTAAAATGAGAGGGCTCAATAGGATTATGACCACCTATATCAATAAAAGACCCACCTATAAAAGTTATCTCAGCTAAATTAAAGAAATTTCCTAACTCACCTAATGTATCAATCAAATAAACATCAATATTTTTAAAGTTACCTCTAACTTTAGAGTGAATAGCATAGTTTAGAGCCTCTTTTTGTAATAAAGATTCAACTTTGCTCGTTCTATTAGGATGCCTTGGCGCAAGAATTAAAATAAGTTTTTTATTTTTCTCTTTTACTCTTTTAAATACTTTGATGAGAATTGCTTCGTCTCCTTCATGGGTTGAAGCTGCACATATAACCGTTTTATCATTAATAGATTTATATAACGTATTTACTAGCTCTGAATTTACAGACAATTTTTCATTATCAAATTTTAAATTACCAGCAAATTTTACCTTATTTGTAAAAACTTTATATTTCTCATAATCTAAAAGGCTTTGAGTATAAATGTATTTATATTTATTAATAATAAAGCGGGCAAAAGGTTGAAGAATGAGCCAATTCTTAAAAGATTTATCGGAAATACGAGCACCAATTAAAAATAATTTATCACTCTCAGTTAAATTTATAAATCCTGGCCAAAGTTCTGATTCTACAAATAAAGTTAAATCTGGCTGCCAATATTTTTTAAATCTTTTAATAAAAGGGTAAATATCAAATGGAAAAAAACTATGAATCACCTCTTTAGGCAATTTTTTACTTAAAATTTCTGCTGAAGTTTTAGTTTGAGAAGTTACAAGAACATTATAATTTCCCTCTTTTAAAATTATATTTATCAATCTTACAATCGATAATGATTCACCTACACTAGCCGCATGTATATGAAGAAGTTTACCTTCAGGCCGTTTAATTTTATAAAAGCCAAATTTTTCAAAAACTCTACCACCTAATTCTTTGCCTTTCATTATTCTTAAAAAAATATAAAATGGTAAAATGGTTAGGTAGATAAAACCTAAAATATAATATAGGTACATCCAAGCTTTTTCTAAAACTAAATTACTTTTCAATGTTTATTCCTGCAATTTTATCAACTTCGAAAGTCATATTATTAATCTTTTCTTCAATTTCCAACTCTAATTTTTTAGTTTCTTCTTCAGAAATCCTTTTATTTACATAAATCGGTTGACTTGCTAATGCATATCCCTTGCTAAAAAACTTTGGTAATATCATTTTATCCCATGTTTTTAATACCTTAGCTTTTTCAGTTGAATAAGTAACAAGTATAATAGGTTTCCCACTTATTTTGGCTATTGTAGTTAAGGCTCCTGAAATTTTCATTCTAGGACCTCTAGGACCATCAGGCGTCATGGCTACACTATTATTTTTTAGAGTTGTAAGAATAGATCTTAAAGCTTGAGTTCCTCCTTTTGAAGATGAACCTCTTATAAGTTTATATCCCAAAAACTCTATAGTTTTAGCTATAATTTCACCATCAGAATGATGAGAAATTAAAACATTCATTTTTCTCGGTTTTGGCCATAAGAATGGCATCATTAACATCCTTCCATGCCAAAACACTAAAATTACATTTTCTTTCTTATAATTTTTAAGAGCATCTTTAGATTCACCTTGCCATCTAATAGTTAAATGTAAAAATTTCAAATAAATAGAAATTAAAAGAGCAAGAATTTTAATGAACGCATGACTTTTTAATATTCTTTTCAATATTCTTTTCATAAGAAAACGCACTATTTTATCTTTATATTTAGCTTATTATATTCGCTAGATATAAAAAAACACTTAATGTAATTATAATAAAAGCTAATTTAGAACTTAATTTATTTTGGAAACTTTAAATAGTTTTTTTATAGCCTGTGTGTTTATAACAAAAATCTTTAATTACTGGAACAATTTTTTCTCTAAACTTGCGCCCATTAAATACCCCATAATGCCCTACACCTTCTTGAAAATGATAATGTGTTTTTTCTTTAGGGACATTTTTACAAATTTTTAAAGCGGCTTTAGTTTGTCCTATGCCTGATATATCATCAAGTTCGCCTTCAATAGCAAGTATTGCTGAATGATAAATTAATTCAGGTTTAACAAGTTTACCATCTACTTTCATTTTACCACGTGGTAAGGCAAAATCTTTAAAAACAGATTTTATAGTTTGCAAATAGAACTCAGCGGGCATATCTAATACTGCTAAATATTCATCATAGAAATCTTTTTGTTTTTCTGCACTTTCACCATCACCAATTATAAGATGTTGATAAAGCTTCATATGTTCACCAATGTGGCGTTGCATATTCATTGCCATAAATCCAAATAATTGAATAAATCCAGGATATACTGGCCTTAAAAAACCTGGATAATTAAAAGGAACCCTAGTAATAACTTGCGTTTCAAACCAGTTCATAGGACGATTTTCAGCAAATTGATTAACTTCTGTGCTTGATTCTCTAGCATCAACTGGGCCACCTATTAAAACCATATTGTCTACACCCGTATATTTTTCTTCTTCAAGAAGAGAAATAGCTGCTACTACTGGAACAGTAGGCTGACAAACGGCCATTACACTTAAATTTGGACCTAAAAATTTTATAAATTCTATCACATATTTAGTATAATCTTCCAAATCGAATTTACCTTCTGCCACAGGAATTTGAGAAGCATCTTTCCAATCAGTAATGTAAACATCAAAAAATGGTAAAGTATCTTCGACAGTGCCTCGAAGTAAAGTCGCATGATGCCCAGACAGAGGGGCAACAATTAACATTTTAGGCAAATCAATTTTATTATCTAATTTTTTAAAATGTATAAGATTACAAAAGCTTTTATAAAGCAATGTTTCCTGTTGAATTTTTATATCTTTTCCATCAACTTTAACTTTTTGAATACCAAATTCAGGTTTTTTATATACTTTAAACATACGATCATACATTTCAAGCGTAGCTTTTAAAGCACGGTCAGTGTCAGTATTTTTAATTAAATTAAAAGGACTGGCTAGATATGATTGACAAAGATTAACACCGTTTCTTAATGGAACAATATTTTTTCTTGCAAATTCAATATACGTATAAAGTAAACTATTTTCAAAAAGTGGGTACATTTTAATTTAATCCTATTTAACAGGAATTTTTATATTTAATCCCTGATTATCGTTTTGAACTAAAGTTAACATGTGGCTTTCACCTGCTATTAATGATTTTTTTAAATCTAAAAACATTATATGCTTACCACCTGGCTTTAATTCTACTGTCCCTTTAGAAGGAATATTAAGGCTTCTTATTTTGAACATTTTCATAATGTTATTTTCATGCTTCATATCGTGTATTTCTATGACAGCAGGAATATCTGAAGTAATTAAGTTAATTGAGATATCATTTTCACAAGGGTTAAGAATTTTCATGTAAGCTGCTGTTGACTTAGACCCTTCTAAGGTTGCTTTTACATATTGATCAGTAACTTGAACAGTACATAATTTTGGTTTTTCTATAGGAGCTGGAGCTTGTGAAGGTACGCTTGCATTTGCAATTGCAGAATATAATAAAATAGGTAATAAGGATTTCTTCATTATTTTATCCGGTATTAAAAGGTTTACAATTTATCTAACCTTTTAATAATACACTTTTTTAGCTTTCAACTCTAGATTTTTTTTTAAAAACCTATAATTATTGTTTAATTACAATATCTTAGGTTAGCTTAAAATGAATAAAATAGACTATATACTGATAACTCGTCCTTATGAGGACTTTATTAGAACAAAAGAAGAAATAGGGAGTATGAACTTACCCATTTACCATTTGCCATTAACTGAAATTATTATTAACCCTATTAGGGAATCTAATATTTTAAACTATGATACAATTATAATTACAAGTCATAAAAGTCTTGATTATTTAAAACATCATAATTTACTTTTAAATCAAAATATTATTCTTATAGGCGAATATAGTTATCAAAAAGCCATAGAACTATATTCATCTAATAAAGTAAAAAAAGTTGGAGATACCTCAAAAGATTTAATAAAATTTTTAAAAGAATCAAACCGACAAAAATTTGGAAGAACCATATATATCAGAGGAAAGAATATTACTAACGACTTAGTAACAGATTTTTATTCTGATGATTTCCTTGCTTACGAGGCAAAAGAAAAAAAAGATTTTCCAGCAGAAATTAAAGACCTTATTTATAGCGAAAAATCCGGTATTATAACTTTTTTCTCAAAAAGAAATGTAAAAATCTTTGAAAAAATTATTATAGACAATTCACTTGAGAGATTTTTACCGAATTTATTTGCAGTTGCATTTAGTAAAGAAATAGGTCAAGAATTAATAAAACACCCTCTACAAAAACTTGTTTGGTGTAATACTCCTAATTTAAATGAAGTAAAAAAAATAATTAATGAAATAGTAGCGAGCAAATGAACAAACTTAAATTAATATTTATTCTCATTCTTTTATTAACTGGAGTTTTAATAACTTATACTTTTAATCATCTTATAAAAGAAAATAAAGATTTAAAAACTTCACTTTTAAGTATTGAAGATAGTCGTAATATTGATACAAATATAAATTGCCCTGCTTGTGAAAGACAAATTTCTTGTGATGAAAAAATTTTTGAAAATTTATCAACCACTTCTAATCAAACTATTGCAAAACTAATTGCTATAAGGTTTCTAGAAAAGAAGATTTTATCTAATAAAGCTTTTGAACAAGAATTAGACTTATTAAAAAAATTGACAGAAGGTGATGATTTTATTCAAAATAAATTATCATTATTTGAAAAATATAAAAATTCAGGTATTACCTCTTTAGATGAAATTATTAGAAAAGTGGATTACCTTGATAAGGATCTACCTTTAGAATCAAAAGTAGAAGCATCTACTAATAATAAGCTTATAGGTCAAGTGGTAAATAAAATTATTCGTATTGAATCAACTAATAATTTAGAAAAAGTTGATAATAAAAAATTAGAGAATTTAAATATTATAAAAACATTTATTGTTGATAATGAATTAGATAAAGCAATCTTAAAACTAAACGATTTAGCTTTGGAAAATATAGACCACCGACCAGAAATTCAATCTCTTATTAATTTAATTGATGATAGAAATAAATTAATAAACTACATTAATCAAATCTGGGAGTTTTATAGCTTATCATCGATAAAATAATTATTTTAGGGGTAGTTAACATGAATAAAAAATTTGCTGTCCTATTATCAGGATGTGGGCATCTTGACGGCGCAGAGATCAGAGAAGCAGTTTTATCTTTACTTGCTATTGAATCCCAAGGACATTCATATAATATTTATGCACCAGATTATAATCAGCAACATGTAATTAATCATATTACAGGTGAAGAATTAACTGAAACTAGAAATATTTTAGTAGAATCCGCACGAATTGCTCGTGGAAATATTCAAAATGTAAATAAATTAGTGATCAGTAAATATGATGGACTTGTAATGCCAGGTGGGTTCGGCGCTGCTAAAAATTATTGTAGCATCGCTTCTAATGGGCCAAATGCCAGTATTACTCCTAAAATTAAAGAAATCGTGTTAGGTTTTAATTCTCAAAAGAAACCTATTGGAGCCATTTGCATTTCTCCTGCAGTTGTTGCGCTTGCCTTTAAAGGGGTTAAAACAATTGAAGTTACACTTGGAGATGATAATGATTCAAACGCCTCATTAATTAAAGGCTTGGGTAGTAAGCATATACATACAAATATTGGAGAAGCGTATTATTTTACTGATGAAAAAATAGCAAGTTGCGCTGCTTACATGCGCGATTCTAAATTACCAGAAATTTATAAAGAAATTAGCTCAGTTATAGAATTAATTTCTAAATAAATTATTTAAATAATTTTTCACAGTAAATAATTCTTGCAATTAAAGAAAATACTCATATAATAACCCTTACAATGTCGCGGGGTGGAGCAGCCCGGTAGCTCGTCAGGCTCATAACCTGAAGGTCGTCAGTTCAAATCTGGCCCCCGCAACCAAGTATTCCTGAGGCTACTCGCCATTTTTTCATTTTATACAAATTGACTTGGTGCCGCACTGGTGCCGCAATCAAACGAAAGTCTTTCCCTTACACTACTATAAGTATTTTGTTATCATTTATATTAACTGCGCGTCAGTTTTCCATAGGAAATTTTCTGTAATTTCTATATAAATCAGCTATTTAACTCTAGTAAACTTGATCAAATTAGGTATATTTTGAATCCAATTTAAACATATAAATTGGAAAATCAGATATATGACAAATTTTATCCCTTCAGATTATATAACCACCCAAGAAGCATATAACATTATTGGCAAAAAATTATTTAAGAAAGATTTTGAAGCTGAGAGCCATAACTTTCAGAATATGCTACAAGGCAAAAACCAATATTCTCTTAGTATACAAGATTTATATAGTTTTATCGAAAGTCCTTTTAAGCGTTCATACAACAAAAAAGAGTTTAAACAAAAAAAATTAGAAATATTAGAAGAATATAATAAAAAACTTGATCTTCAAAAAAGTAAAGCTGAAAATTTTGACTATAGCAAACCAAGAACTATACCTCCTATAAAATATAATGAGATGAGCGAAAATGAAAAAAATCATTATATAGAGTGTGGCATGCAGTATACTGTAATAACACAATTGATGCTCGAATGGATTCACTGTAGTACTCTTAGAATATTTTTGCTAAACAATTTATATGGGCAAATTCTAGAATTACCTCAAAAATACTGGCTTTCTAACCGCTCTAGATTTGATGTTGGTATTTCAAAGGCCTCAATACCTGACACAAATTTAAAAAGCAAAGTTATAGACTATGGAACTTTAATTATAAAAAGAATAGAGCTAGAAAATATATTGGAATTTATAGATATGTCAGAAAAAAATGACCTTCAAATTAATAAAAAAGTAAATGAAAGAGATGAGATTTTCGAGTATGCTAAAAAAGTCTACATTAGCCCCTATATATATGCACAATTAAAAGCTGCAAGAGACATGCAAATTACTGATAATAACCAACCCGTTAAAGAAATGATAATTAGTCAATTACGACAAGAACATCCAGATGAATCTCTATATTCAAATAATTTAATAGGTAATATGGCTACCTTGCTAAGAACACCTGAAGCAAAAAAAGGAGGAAATATAAATTCTACTAATAATGGTACTAGGGGTAATAAGAGAAAATAAGCATATCAACCCCTAAATCTAACATTTGCTAATTTTTATATAGGGTATCAACCCCTTGTAGCCTTATAAATCAAGGGCTTTGCAGAGGGGTTCAACCCCTCTGCGTACTTAGGCATGAACCCTTGCTACGTATCGTAAACATTTCTTTTTGTGCATTAATAACCATGAATGTTGGTGATACAACATCATGTGTAATTAATTAAAAAGGAGTAAGTTGCTTATGATAAGTAAAACACAAGAAGAAAATTTTAAGGTAATAAACGAACGATTACTTAGTAGAAAAGAGGCTGCTGAATTTCTAGGAGTTACTGTAGGTACGTTAGCTGTATGGACTAGTACCAATAGATATCCGTCTTTACCACTCACAAAGGTGGGAAGGCTTGCAAAATACAAGCTTTCTGACCTGATGAATTTTATTGATAATCAAGAACAATATAATTCCAAGAGGTAATAATATGCGTAATAATTTCGATAAAGACTTTTATAAAAATATAGCTAGACATTCTATGTTTTTATTGCCAAGCATACTATTTCGTTGGTTACCAGATGGAAAGATTCAGGGAAATGAGTATGTGGCCAGAAATCCAAAAAGATATGATCAGCATTACGGCAGTTTTAAAATTAATATACGTACTGGTAAGTGGTGTGATTTTGCCACTGGAGATAAAGGAGGAGATCTTATTTCACTTGCTGCATACCTATTCAATCTCTCTCAATATGAAGCTGCAAAAGAAATAGCAAAGTTAGCAGGAGGACGTTATGCATAACTATCCTTTTGCTCCTTTAAAGGATGAAGAGTTAAATATCAACTATTCAAAAACAAATGATAAAAGCAAGCCAAAACCAATCATCCCAGTGCCAGATGATGCAGAGGAATTTAATTTTGTAATTCCAAAGTTTGGTGGTGAACCAGATAACAAATGGCCATATCATAACTCAGAGGGCAAGATTGTTACATACAAATGCCGTTGGGATTTTATTGATGCAGAAAAAGGTATACCTTCAAAAGAATATAGACCTGTAAGTTATTGTCTATTACCTAATGGAAAAAGAAGATGGCAAGCAATAGCAATCCCAACTCCTTGGGTTTTATATAATGTACATAAAATCATTCAATGTTACTTAGATATATTGCTGTGTGAAGGTGAAAAATCAGCAGAGAAAGGACAAATTTTATTTCCTAATCTTATCGCTACTACAACTATGTTTGGTGCGCAATCACCTGATAAAACGGATTTTTCTCCATTAAAAGGTAGGAATGTCATTATTTGCACTGATAATGATGAGCCAGGTAGAGCCTATGGCGACAAAGTTTATGATCAATGTATTGAAGTAGGCGTTGCAAGTGTTTATCACCTAGCCGCAGAAGAGCTAGGAAAGTTTATTATAGAAGATAGTAAAATTGTAGAAAGGCAAGGACTAGTCCCACAAGGATATGATTTAGCTGATGCTTACGATGAAGGCTGGAGAAGCCCTTTGATTAATCAAATTATTGGAAAAATTATTACTCCCTATATCAAAAAGTCTGAAATTGACAAACTAAATAGCTATGTTAACCAAAAATTTAAGGTTGAGCCTAATGGCGTTTATTATTTGAAGAGGGTTAAAACATCTGATGGCCAAGAAAGTACCGAATGGACTTGGTTTTGCTCTTATTTAGTTGTTACCCACCTAGCACGAGATATGAATGGTAAAAATTGGTCTAGGATAATACAGCTTTATGATAGTGATCGTAAACTCAAGGAATACATACTACCTATGTCAGATTTAGCTGGTGATGGTAATAGTTATCGCGAAGATTTATTATCATATGGATTAGTGTTGTCACCATACAATGGTAAGAATTTATTAAATGAGTACATAATTACGTCTAATCCAAAAGAACGAGCTATTTGCGTTAGTAAAACAGGATGGTTTGAGGGATGTTACATATTACCATCTAAAGTTATAGGACAAACTCTAAAAGAACGTATTGTCCTACAATCTACAATATCAATTAAGCCATTAGTACAAAAGGGTACTTTAGAAAGCTGGCAGCAAACCATTGGTATGCTTTCAATTGGGAATAGTAGGCTTATAATTACTATTGCCCTTGCGCTTTCAGGCCCGTTATTGAGGCTCCTTAATGAAGAAAACTTTGGTATCCATTTTTATGGTAATTCATCAATAGGTAAAACCACAGCTCTAGTTTCTGGGCAATCTATATGGGGGAATCCTATTAATTCATGGCGTCTTACCGATAATGCCGCAGAAGGGCTCGCGAGAAATGCTAATGACTCAATACTATTATTAGATGAACTTTCGCAAGCGGATGGTAAAACAGCAGATGCACTAGCTTACATGCTTGGTAACGGCTCTGGTAAGGCTAGATCAAAACGTAATGGTGAGGCGCGTGATATTGAAAGTTTTAAATTAACATTTTTAAGTTCAGGTGAAACTCAATTATCTAGTAAGATTCAAGAAGAACGAAAGCAGGCAAAAGCAGGTCAAACTGTAAGATTTATTGAAATACCTGCTGATGCTGGTCAAGGTCATGGATTATTTGAGAATATTCACCACTTTAAAAACGCGAATGAACTCTCATTAGAACTAAAGCGGTTATCAGCAGATAACTGTGGAATGGTAATTGAGAAATTCCTTGAGATATTAACTGCAAATCAGACTGATATAGTCGAGAGAATTAATAAGGCCAGAGATTCGTGGTTAGAATGTAATACAAATATCTCTGATGATGGGCAAGTTAAAAGAGTGGCTCGAAAACTCAGTTTATTGGCCGCGGTAGGAGAGTTATGCATAGCTTTAGGCATATTACCTTGGGAGCCTGATTCTGCCTGCATGGCATGCTCAATAATACTCAAGGATTGGATTAAACAACGTGGTGGTAATGAATCTTATGAATATACAGAAGCAGCAAACCGACTAAGACTATTTATTGCACAGCATGGAAGTTCAAGGTTTGAAGTTATAGGCAGTAATAAAGCTGAAGACGACAATCAAAACAATCTCCGCATTATTGACCGTGCTGGCTATAAAAAGCTTAACGCAATGAACGAATGGGAGTTTTATATATTTAACGAAATATTTGCAAAGGAAATACTAAACAATAATAAAAGTAAGGGGATTTTAAAATATCTTGCTACTGAGAAACTCATTAAGCAAGATGCTTATGGCAAAAACACTATTAGCATAAAGGCCCCTAATTCAGGGCAAATACGTATGTACTGTGTTCCCGCATCAAATGTTATGATGAGTGATAAGCAAAATGAAAACGAGTGATTTTTTTAAAGAATTACCATACTCATTAGGTGTTTCAGGTGTAACAAGTGTTACGCCTGCAACCTGCATGAGCAAGAAACGCAATAAAACAGTATATTTTGGAAATTCTGATATCCATAATATTACTAAACACCTTCAAAATAATCAAGTTTGTGGTGTTACCAACACTGATTTAGCTAAAACCCACGTAAATAAAGGAGATGGTAATACAAAAACACCTGATACACTGAAAACACTTAGGGAAATAATATGTAGTAATGAAATTTATAGTGAAATTTTTGAAGAGAGAGCAGCTATTATTGAATATGACGGATGCATTAAAAACTTCGAAGCAGAAATTTTAGCATTATGCGATACATTAAGTTATATTGCTAGCAATTATAATCTTTAAGATATATGGAAATATTATATATTTTCTGATATAGTACAAGAAAACATTAAGACAAAAACTATGCAAAATCTTCCTGATAAAACAGAGCAAAAACAGGCGTTATGGCAAAAGGGTGGGCCGAGTCCTAACCCTTTTGGTAGGCCTAAGGGATCGCAGAATAAAGCCACCATGGCTGTGCAGCAATTGCTTGATGATGAAGGTGAAGGTATCGCTCGCAAAGCTATTGAGCTTGCTCTTGGTGGTGATATTACTGCTATCAAGTGTGTGTTAGAGAGGATCGTACCACCTGCTAAGTCAAAGCCTATTACAATTGATCTGCCTGAAGTTTCATCGGTGCAAGACACACTAATCGCCACCTCTAAAGTAATCAGTGAAGTATCGAGTGGCAATATTACCCCTCAAGATGGCTTACTTATGGTGGGGTTGTTAGAGAAGTTTGCCAAAACCTTAGAAGTGTCAGATTTGGAAAAACGTATATCTAGCCTTGAAGAAGTTTATGAGCGCAATTAAAAGCAGGATCAAAAAAGTTGAGAAAACTATCAAGTCTAACAAAAGTAACAAATTTGTAGTTATAAAATATCCATACGGTTCAGATTCTGAAAAAGCTAAAAGCGAATACCTAAAGCTCAACCCCCACGACAAAGGTGCTAAATACTTCGTCATGGTGGCTGATTTTGCTGATAGTTATAACTCCAATCATATCTAGCTAAATAGATTTTAAAAAAAATCTTTCTGTAAATAAGATAATAAATACCTAGATTTCGATTATTTTGTTACCTCTCAATTAATTACGTCTTCAATAATTTTCTTCTGTTTAATAGCTTCAACGCTATCTTTATTTTCTATATTGCATAGGACAAACGTTGCTTTCCATAAAGCCCAGGCGCAAGCTCTTAGCCAGGTATCTTTATCTATATTCATTGCATTTATAAATATTTCTTGGGCTTTTCCTTCAAAATAAGTCCATGCTATTACCAGGTCACATGCAGGGTCACCGGTTGCAGTAGAGCCAAAGTCAATTACAGCTGAAAGCTTCCCTTCTTGTATCAAAATATTACCACTTGCAAAATCACCATGAACCCATACCGGGTTATTATTCCATTTAGTGTTACAGGCTCTTTCCCATAAATTCATGACTTTTTCATCGTCTATAATACCAGCTAGCTTTGCTATTTGCTCACGAACATTTTTATCATAAACACTAATGTGGTCACCTCGCCACCAGTTATGTTGACCTGGCACTAAACCTGCTACATTTTTAATAGCATGTAGTTCTTGTAGAAATCTAGCTAGATCAAAAGCTAGAATCTCTTTTTCTTTTGTACTTAAATTTATGAGGTTTAGGCTTTTGCCAGGAAGCCATTTGTATATAGAAAATGGGTATGAATAATCATTAGATGGCTTTCCCATTTTAATAGGCGCAGGAATACTTATGCTTAAGAATGGCGCAAGCTTTGGTAACAATTCTTGCTCTATACTGACTTTTAATGCATATTCATCTGCTGTTGGCATACGGATGAGTATATCATCGCCAAGTCTATATGTGCGGTTATCATGACCTTGCTTCTCTACTTCAGTTATTGGTAAGTGTGAGAATTCTGGAAACTGTTCTTGAATAAGCTTTTTAGCAGTTTGAATTGTTATTTGATTGCTATTCATAATGTTATTTCCATAACCGTTACAGAATGTGATTTAAATTCATCAATGCCAATTTTTTTCCATCCAAGTTTTTCATAATAATCTGGTATTGTAGGCTCCAAAGCAAATAAGTACAACTTTTTAAAGCCCAGTTCTTTTGCTTTTAGGGATGCGACATCAACCAGCATTTTCCCGATTCCTTGATTTTGATATTTCGGATCAACGACTACATCTGCAAGCCAGGGGCCTAAATCTGGACGAAACTCTTCCTTAAGTTTAAATGTGCAGAATCCTATTGGAATATTATTACACAGCGCAATGAATGAAGTTGTTTCATCTGCATAATTGAGCTCATCATATGTTAATGATTCTATCTCCCCAATTGTAAGTTCTGGAAACCAAATTTTACCTAAAACTTCATGCCAGATATTTGCAAGTACTGGTATTGCTTGAGGGTGGTTTTTTAAAAGATCGATTTTAATCATTAAACTTCCCCTACAAACCATTCAGAAGCTATATTTAGTTTTTGGCTTATTAAGAACCTGCGTTTAGACTCATCATGGGCGCCGCATACGACAACTATCTGCACAGCAGCTTTAAATTTTGCCTCGGTCTTAATTTTTTCAAGTAAAGCTCTACCTACTGTTTTCCATAAAGTTTCTGACTTAACACAAAAATCATCAATCATAAGTGTTAGTCCGCCTGGGTTATACACTTCAGGAGCTGACATAAGCCTACCAATAATAAAGCCTATAATTTCTTTATCTTTACTTTCTGCTGTAAATATCAAATAATCTTGCATTTCTAGAAGATCTGCAAACCATTCTTTTTGCGCCTTATCCCCACTTTCACCAGCATAACGCCAGAATATAGGCTGCACCTTTTCATAATCAAGGCGTTTTGCTCTTGATAGTTTTACAAGACTTTCAACGTCTGATTTAATAGAACTTCTAACTGTAAATTTATCAATCTCTAGAATTATATCGTCATTTAGTATTTTTGCTGCTATTTGTTCAGCATTTAATTTTGAGCTATCAAACCAATTATCATATACATCTTTATTCAATTCAAAGACATTATAAACTTCGGTTTGTTGTCTTACGAAGTCTTCTGTTAAATGTAGATTATCAGTTCTGGTTTTAAGTCTTTTAAGTCTTTCTTCTAAAGGACAATAAATTCCTATAAATTTAGTATCATAGTTTTTAAGATATTCTAGATAATATTTCGCTAATTCTTTAGCATCAGGGCCATCTAAAGCTGTATCAATTACTACGCTTATACCTTGATTTAATAATTCTTTACTAGATGCAAGTAATATTGATGCCACCACTTTTCTTCTAGCGAACCGGTTATTATTAAATAAACTTTGGCCATCATCATTACTTTCGGTACCAACTTCATTTTTAGCAAACTCAAAACCTTGCGGAAAAATTGTGCCAGAATATTCAGCAGTTTTATCTATTTGTAGATGGGCAAATTTATTACCAGATTGCTTACATATTTCTTTAGCTATGGTTGTTTTGCCAGCACAAGACGGTCCATTTATGATAATTACTTTATTCATATTGTCTCTCCACTTATGACAGTTCCTTGATGATAGAGTATTTTCCATCTGCCATTAACTTTTCGCCAAATAGTGGATCTTCTAGTACGTCTTGTATGATTTTGGACAAGTATATATGTAAGCAGATAATTACCTTCTGATATTTCCGTAACTTTGAAATCCGAAGTTTCCCATATATCTTCATAATTTGGGTCGTTATAACGCTCTAATAATGTACCAATAGCATCATCTATAGTATATACAGTTCCGGAAGCGCCGACTTCCCAAAATTCATCACATATTTGGTTAAGTATATCCTCTTTAGTTTTCCCAAATTTATCTGGATGGTGGAATATAGGTTCTCTAGCTTTTAATTCATTTAAAATATATTGCATTTATATAAGCACTCCAAGTTTATTTAGCTCAGTTTTTGCAAAAGTCGCATCGGTAAAATGGATGCCATGAAGACCAACTGCTTTTGCTCCTTCAATATTATGTATAGCATCATCCAAGAATACAGATTCAGAAGGTACTAAATTATGTTTATTAATAAGATGGTTATATATTTTGCTATCAGGTTTAAGAACTCCTATATCTGCTGAAACAATAACATCTAAAAAGTAGTCTAGAAGCTGAGAGTTTTTAAGATGATATACTATAAATTCTTTTATATTATCTGTAATTGAATATAGTTTATATCCAGATTGATGAAGCTTATCGAGTAGAGCAACGCTTTCTGGAAGATGAACTTGGTGAGTTTTCAGCCTACCCATCAATTCTTCTATTTTTTGCTTAGGAAAATTAAACTGATTAGCATAGAGTTCTATAGCATTCTCTTCTGTTAGTTTACCTAAGTTTAAATCAATCCATATAGGGCGAAACTTTTGGAATAATTCTGCGGGATTTTCTTCAGGAAAAACATCACTAATCGCTTCATGGGGTGCCCATTTAACCAAAACATTTCCCATATCAAAAATTATATTTTTTATCATATTGTTACCATTTATCTGTTATTTTATTTATACCTTGATATTCTTTAATTCGGCGCAAAGTAGCTGGACTCACGCTTTCAGGAAGATTATCAAGCGCAAACCAACGTTTTTCTTTTATTTCAGCTTTAGAGAAATGTTCTGTTTCGATAAAATCCTTACAAATGTAAAATACAATATAATCATCTCTTTTTTCATTATAACTATAATACACATTAAATAAATCAAGTGAATGTACAGAAATGCCTACTTCTTCAGAAAGCTCTCTTATTATTGCTTCTTTTGGGGATTCTCCCTTTTCAACTGCCCCACCGATAGTATACCATCCAGGCATATATGTATGCTCTACAAGAAGTACTTTTTCATCTTTAATAACTAAAACTCTGGCCCCAATTGTTCTACGGGCTAAAACAGATAAAATAATATTTTTAATAATGCGATAAATTTTCATAACTTAAACCTCTTCTGGGTATGCTTCTTTATTATTAAGATAATACTTAATAAACGGGTTATTTGCCTCAATTTCAACACATTTGTTATATGTCCTCTTATCAAAGCCACCTTTATGCTCTTTCTTATTTATTCTAGCTTTTTCAACAGCTTCAAAATCTATATTTTGCGCCTTACATAAACTTAATAATACCTCACATACATCCGCAAGTTCTTCGGTAATTTCCTCTAAGCTTTTGGCATTAAAAACCTCAGTTGCTTCCTCCACAAGCTTGAGTTTCAGTAAACTTATATATTCATCAACATCTACCGTTCTTTCATCTACCATAAGCCCCATGGATCTCATAATTTCAGGCATTTTATCTCTTATAAGCTTATCTATCTTAAATCTTCGCCATTTTTGCATATCATCCATATATTTTGATCCATATTTTTTATTGTAATAAAACCTGTTTTTTCATACGTTTTTATAGCCCTAACATTATCGGCATCAACATCAACAAAACAAGCATCAAACTCTTTCCAAATATAATCTATAAGCAGTTTTTTTATAATCTCGGACCCTATACCTTTGCCAATGTATTCCTCTTCGCCTATAAATATATCAAAAGCTGCTAGTTTTTCTGGCAATCTTGTTATCATAATGCCGTCATCTCGGGGAAAGTCATATGCATTGTAATATTGGACATAACCTATTTGCTGAGTATCTAAATATACAATAAATGCATAAATTGGTTTTTTAACTCCTGATTCCAGCTTATATCCTTTAGTATAGCTTTCATATTTTTGCTGAACTTTTTCTAAGGTATATTCTATTTCCTTATCATACCATGCTTTAACATGGGGCTTGGAAAGCCACCCGAGAAGTATCTGAAAATCTTGTTTTTCTAGTAGTTTAAAGGTTAAATTCATAAAATTTCATAGCTTTTACGTTAATAAATATGTAATATCATGTAAAACTTAATAAAACCAGATAAAAACCATGAAAGTAATAGATAACCCTCAGCCTCAGAAGCTTTACCCGTTTATATGGCATTTCTTAGAGTCATACAAGCCTATAGTATTTACCTGTATATTTCTTAGCATAGCTGCTGGTTTTTGGGGACCTTTTAATAGTATATTAATCAAGAACCTTATTAACCTTTTAGCTGAAGCAAATAATGGAGATACTTCAGCTTTAATACTTCCTGCAAGTTTGGTGGTGATAAACTTTATAATATTCGACAATTTTACTTGGCGAGGTGTAGGTTATATGTGGGCAAAATATGTACCAATTATCCAGAACAAAATTATTTCTGAAACAATGGATTATGCCCTTTCGCATTCACACAGCTTCTACCAAAATAATCTATCTGGTAAAATTGCAAAGCAAATTACAAGTTTAGTAGATGGTATTACTAAGATAATAACGTCTTGTGCATCTAATTTCCTTAGGGGTGCGTCTTTATTGATTATGGGTTTTATAGCTGCCTATTTTGTAAATCCTATATTTAGTGTAATTTTAATAACCTGGTTTATATTTTTCGCTGGGTTTAGTATTTTTATGTCAAAAAAGCTTGTATCATTATCAGACGTGCAGGCAAAAGAGGAGTCTATTGTTGTAGGTGAGTTGGTGGATAGTTTATCTAACCATACAAATGTAAGAATTTTTGCACGTAAAGTATATGAAAACTCAAGGATGGTGCCATTTTTTGATAGGCAACAAAAAGCTTACACAGCAACTTATATGTATTCGACTATACTTTCATGCATTCAGGGTGGTTTAATAGCTATAATGATGGGATGTTCTACATTTTTCCTTGTCCATTTTTATGGAAAAGGTTTAGTGACAATTGGTGACTTCGCTCTAATTTTAGGGTTATCAATGGAATTAGGACACATGATGTGGTATACAATGAGCGAAGTTGATGAATTCAACAAGGCTGTTGGCAGGTGTAAGCAAAGTTTAATATCGTTAATGATACCGCTAGAAATAATCAATAAACCAAATGCTACTGAATTAAATTGCACTCATGGGCAAATTAATTTTAAGAACGTTAAATTCCATTACAAGGGTACTGAGCCACTTTTTGAAAATAAATCTATTGAAATTAGATCTGGGCAAAAAGTAGGCCTTGTTGGCTATTCTGGTGGAGGCAAGTCCCCCTTTGTTAATCTAATACTTAGGTTTTACGATGTTACAGATGGTTCTATTTTAATTGATGGAGAGGACATACGTGAAGTTACCCAGGAATCATTACGTAAAAATATTGCCATGATTCCACAAGATCCGTCTCTATTTAATAGAAGCTTGATGGAGAATATCCGTTATGGCAGAGCTGATGCAAGCGATAGAGAAGTTATAGAGGCAGCTAAAAAAGCCAATGCACATGAATTTATAGAAAATTTACCTGATGGCTATAATTCACTAGTTGGTGAGCGAGGCGTGAAGCTTTCTGGTGGGCAGCGTCAGCGTATCGCAATAGCCAGAGCAATACTCAAAAACGCCCCAATCCTTATTTTAGATGAAGCAACAAGCCAGCTTGATTCACTGACCGAGAATGTAATTCAGGAAAGTATGTGGGAGCTGATGCAAAACAAAACTACAATTGTAATTGCTCATAGGTTATCTACTTTACTGCATATGGATAGAATACTAGTGTTTGATAAAGGCAAGATAGTAGAGGATGGAACCCATAATGAACTACTTGCCAAATCAGGGCTTTATAAAAAACTCTGGTACGCTCAGGTTGGTGGCTTCTTGGGAGATGAAAGACAGGAGAGTTAAAGTATGAAGAAAACTATTTCAATTCTTCCATATGACCCAAATTGGCCAAATATTTTTGAACAAGAAGCTTTACGTATTAAAGAGGTATTAGCCGAAAATTGTTTAGAAATTCATCATATTGGCTCAACATCTGTACCTGGCTTGGCTAGCAAGCCCATAATTGATATAATAGTTGTGGTTAAAGATTTAAATAACGCAGTAAATCCTTTGGAAGATATAGGCTATATTTATAAAGGTGAATATAATATCCCTATGCGTTATTATTTTAAAGATACAAAAAATTCTATACATATTCATATGTATGAAGAGGGTCATCCAGAAATTGAACTAAACTTAATGTTTAGAGAGTACTTAAGGTCAAATTCTGATGCAAGAGAGGCTTATGCAAAGCTTAAGCATAATATTTTAAAGGATAAGACATCATTTATAAAAGAATCATACCAGTTTGTGAATTATACTCTCTACAAAGGTGATTTTATTAGAAACATTTTGAAAATTGCTGAGTTTAACCGTCTTAGAATTCTTAAGTGCAGCGATGAGACCGAATGGAAAGCTGCTAAATATTTTCGTGACACCTATTTTTTTGGCCCTTATGGTATAGTAGATCCATATACATGGACATTTAATCATAAAAAGCATGCTCATCTGGTTTTCAATTTTGGCCAGATAAAAGGGCAGCTATGAGAATTATTGTTATAGATGAAAATAAACGTGATCAGAATTCTGGAAGTAAGTTTTTAGCATTTATTGAAAAATGGCTTAAAAATTTGGGTATAAAGAGTATACATGCTGAATCGAGAAAAAGTTCATTAAACTTTTATCTTAAAAATGGTTATATAAATATGCCATTTGACGACCCGGAAGAACATGAAACCGATGAAAATGATGTACCTGTAGGTAAAATGCTTAGCTAAGGATAATATTATGGTTGATTTAATTGAACTAGAACCGTTTTTGGATCAATATTTCGGTAGTAATTATAAGAAAAAAGATGTTTTAATTACCCCTTTAAAAAGTGGTCTAAGTTCCACATCCACATACATTTTGCAAGTAAACCAGCAAAAATTTGTTATAAGAGAATTTAACAAAAAATATGATAAAGAAAGAAAACTAAATGAAATTGTTGCACATAAATATGCATCTGATGAAATTCAGATTAGTCCAAAAATTTTGTATATTCATCCCGATGTGAAATTTATGATTATTGAATATATTGATGGTAGAGCAATTACACGTAATGATCTTAAAAACCCAGATATTATTAGAATATTAGCTAAACTCATACGTAACTTACATAATTACAAAGGAGAATTTATCCAATATAGACCACAGTCAGCTAGGGCGGAAAAAGATTATAACAAAGCTTTGAGTAATGACATAGCATTTCCTATGGTCTTCACTGAATTATACAAAGAGTATATTCAAGAAGGGCAAAAAATGTTGTTACAAAAGAAAGATATAGTATTGTGTCACTCAGATCTGAGTCCTGAAAATATCATGATTTCTAACGACAATAAAATATATATTATTGATTTTACTGCTGCATCATGGGATTACAGATATAATGATTTAGGATATTTTGCTCTTTTAAATGGATTAAATGAGAAACAAAAACAGTTATTGTTATCAGAATATTTTGATAATAAAATAGATTCACACAATTTAGAAAATTTTAACAAGGCAATTAGCCGCACATATTTTCTAACCTCTCTGGTATGGTTTGTATTTTCTGAAAAACCAGAAGATAAAGAAGTATCTAAAGAATTAAGAATACAAGTACTAGACGATTTACTACAAAATAATTCTATAAAAGAAGGTGCCGAGTACATAGAAAATAATGAAATTGTTCCTTTATATTCAGAAGATAAAGAATCACTTAGACTATATGCTTTAGGTTTTTTAAAGACATATATTAAAACTAGAACACTTACTCATAATCTCATGCACCTATACTCAAAAAACCCAGCAAGTTAAAGAGATTTATTCTTTTAAAGAAGCAAATTTTGATTTACCTAAAAATACGCTGGTTATATTTGACGTTGATGAAACGCTTATTCAGCCGTTAGATTCCTATTTAATTAATGAACATACTAAGCAAGGTAAGGAATTTCGTAGCAACCTAATAAAGTCTCATCCCGAAGTTAGAGATTGGGACTATTTGGTTTCAATAATCTTGCGAGATGCTAAAAGGCCATTAATTGAGCCATATGTTATAGATATAATAAATAGCCTTAAAAATATCAAGTTTATTGCACTTACCGGCATGAATACTGGTAGGCTAGGAATGTATAGTGAGTTAGCAGAATGGAGATATGAGCATCTTAAAAGTCTTGGGTTTCAAGGAAGTTTCGCTGATAAAGTCATAAAATTTAATGCCGATAATCGTAGCCCAATATTTTTCAAAGGAATATTAGCAACGGATCTTACTCCAAAAGGGCCAGTATTGATAAAGTTTTTAAAAGAGATTGATTACTACCCAAAAGCTATTGTAATGTTCGACGATGATTTGGAACATTTAAATTCAGTATCTGATGCATGCAAAAAGCTAGGTATAAATTTTATGGCATATTATTATAAAGGTGCAAAAAGTAAAGCTTGGAATCAAAATATAATTAATTATCAAACTGAGTATTTATTAAAACACAAAGGATGGCTTAGTGATGATGAGGTAAAAAATCTTAGGTAACTTATAAAATGAAAACAAATATAGAATTTCTAGATTATAGATATGTGGATATGCTCTATGAAGCATTTAATAAAAACAATTGGCATAAACCAAAGTCATTGTTTGAAAAATATCTAGACGAGCAAGAAGATGGAACTAGGAAGGTTCTAGTTGCGACTGTAAATTCTGAGGTTGCCGGATACGCTACACTTAATTTTGAATCACAATATAAACCTTTTCAAGAAGAGAATATCCCAGAAATTCAGGACTTAAATGTTTTGCCTGCCTTTAGAAATAATGGTATTGCTTCAGCTTTACTAGATAGCTTAGAAAACCAGGCTAAATTTTATTCAGATAGAGTTGGCATAGGTGTAGGACTTTATGCAGGAGAAGATGGTGGTTACGGTGCAGCGCAGAGACTTTATGTAAAACGTGGCTATATACCTGATTGTAGAGGCGTTACCTATAATTACAAGCCTGTAATTCCAGGAAATAGCTACCCTATTGATGATGATTTAATATTATGGTTTACGAAAAAGTTATGACTACCATCCCCCAAACTTTAAAAACTGAACGTTTAATCTTAGAATTATTAAAGCGTAGCGATGCTGTAGATATCCATACCAATATAGATGAGAATATTGTAAAGAATATTGGTGGAGGTGCCCCTTGGCCATATACTAAGCATGACGCTGATAATTTTATAAA
Source organism: Sphingobacteriia bacterium (assembly GCA_017304685.1). Taxonomy (NCBI): domain Bacteria; kingdom Pseudomonadati; phylum Bacteroidota; class Sphingobacteriia; species Sphingobacteriia bacterium. Next base: position 989,528 of record JAFKLR010000003.1, read on the forward strand.
AATATGCCAAGATAACCTTAAAAATAATTTGTGCTATGATTATGTTATAAGAAACTATAAGACTGTCTTTATTGGTATAATAAGTTTTTATACAAATGGTATGCTTGGATATTGGATAGCTGGTAAACATCAGCGCAACGGGTTTGCTTTTGAGGCGCTTATAAGCATAGAAAATGTAGCCAAAAGGCTAGAATTTAAAGAACTTTGGGCTACTGTGAAACCGAATAATACCCCATCTATTAATTTGCTTAAAAAATTTGGTATGATTATGACTAATGAGGTGTCAGAAGATAATGAAATTATTTTGAGAAAAATATTGTAGATTAATATATTGAAACCTTTTATTAAGTTTTTGCTATTTGTAAATTTAATACTTAGACAAAAATGATATAGTATAGCTAGTAGGAAGTTTTGTAGATAACTTATCATTTTTAAATTTTTATATTACTTAAGCTTTATATATTAATTACTATAATCAATTAAACTAAAAGACATTATTATACAAATAACTTAATAAATACTTTTTAGGCCTTAATTTTAATTCATTTCTTAATAAATCTAAAAATAAAAGTTGAAAATATTTTCTAATATGAGGATAAAACTTTATGTTTTTCCCCCTTTTAAAAATGTCGTTTCTTGTATCTACAGCCCACTTCCACTTTAATTTAATATCTACTTCTTTCTCCGCAAAACCATATATGTTTTGTAAGGTTTTATTAATAGCTAGTGTAGAAGTATCTTTAGTAACAATAGTAATAGCAGTCCAATATAAGTAAAAATTTGTAATGTCATTTGTATCACTTTTTACTTTTTGTATAAAATCCAATGCAAGTTCTATTCTTTGAGCTTTTTCAGTTTCAGCTTTATATAAGTTTTCAAGAGAATTACATAACTCTTTCCAATATTCCATTGACGTAAAAGGGCCATCAAATTCATATAGTAGGTCAATATATGGACCAATAAAATTAATTGTTCCATTTAAACATATCTCTCTTTCAAAGACTAATGAATGTATAGCATTATTACCTATGTATAAACAAAATAGTGCTTCTAATTGGTTTAATAAGCTAAAAATAGCCTTTTCTTCAATTTTTTTTCCATCAATTTGATAAGGACAAGTAAAGGTGATATATGAACTTTTGGGAAGCAAAACTTTTCCGGTTTTTAGAGATAACTGCATTGCCCCATCATCAGGGCTATTAAAAATGAAACTTTGATTTAAAATAGATAGCTCCATTTCTTCGTCTAAGAATATATAACATATTTTAATAGGTATATCATTATATAATAATTCTTTCATTCCGTACGGAAAGAATTCAGCTACTTTATTTGAAGCCATCGCCAAAGTGCTATATATTCTTAGCCAATAAGAAGAATTATCATGTTTAGTAAACCAGTTAATGTTAGCTAAATCATTGAAATTATTCTTGTTTATGATCATTATAAAACCTATAGAATATCTATTATAATTACTTTTCCCAATCCTTAAACATTAAGGCTGTAGCCTTTTCCATTGATTCTTTTACTGGATCATTGTGCAAGCGAGCATATATTTGAGTTGCCTGTTGGGATTTGTGGCCGAGCGACTTACCGATAATAGATAAACTTGAGCCAGCGATTGCTTGATAGCTTCCTAGCGTTCTTCTTATATCATGTATGCGTAAGTCTTCAATACCAGCCTTGGTCAGTACTCGTTTCCATGCTTTTTTAGGATCGGCGAAATGACCTGAGCTGCTAGTTTCACTGGGGAATACCCAGCCATTTATTGCTAAGGCTTTCCTGCGTTGCAACACTTCAATGGCGTCGCCAATGAGTGGTATTATAACACAATCACCATTTTTAGTCTCTGGAATACGCCAAGTATTATGATGCCAATCTATGTCTTTCCATTCCATAGCTAGAACGTTACTTTTTCTAGCTCCTGTAAATAACGATATTAATATAAAGTCCCTAGCGGTTTCATTATGTTCTTCTGATAATGCTTGAAAAAATTTTGGCAACTCATCAGGCATTAAAAACCTTTCTCTTTTTTTTTCTTTATACTTTTTTATACCACTGGTGGGATTTAATCCATTCCATCCCCATTCAATAGCTTTGTTATAAATAGCTCTTATTCGCTCTAGAATCCTGTTAGCTTGATAAATACCATTTTCTTCTGATATCTTCTCATGTAACTGCTGGATTTCTTGTTTAGTAATTCTGGAGATTTTCTTACCAAACCAGTGTGGTAAGAATTTATTTACCTCGCGTTCATCATACTCCCATGATTTTTTAAGCTTTTTACTATATCTCTCCATAAATTGATCAAAAAGCTCTTTGAAAGTCATCTCACTTCTAATCTTATTTTTTTCTTCATTAGGGTTAACGCCCTCTGCCACTTTAGCCTTTGCCTGTAAAGCAAGTTTTCTAGCATTTTCAACGCTTACTTCAGGAAAGTTTCCTAATATCAGCCTTTCATCTTTACCGTGAATTCTTTTGCGCACGAAAAACGTAACCACCCCATTTGAGGTTACATACAAGGAAAGCCCTTTCTCCTTGGTATCTTTATAATATTCCTTACCTTTAGCAGGGAGTTTAAGTTTTTTGATTTCAGTAGCTGTAAAGTTAAACTCTTTTGTCATATCAATCCTTGGTGCCGCACTGGTGCCGCAATATGGGTTAATTAAGATTAAATTTGATTTAATTGTTAAATGATGTATATATAGCAAGTAGTCTGAAAAGTAAAGCGATATTAAATCGCGTTAATCTACATTAAACGCTAGCCCATGAGGCTCATAACCTGAAGGTCGTCAGTTCAAATCTGGCCCCCGCAACCAAATTTTCTTATAAATAACCTCAGGAACCTATCTTTATGTTAGATTCTTCTTTCCTTGAAGAGTATAAGCTTGAGCTAATAGAAGATTTAACAAATTTCTTAAATAAAACAATTGTAAAATTTATTTTACATTCTGATCCATATCAATCTTTAAAAACATTTCCTGTAGAAATTCAGGCTAAAAAAACTACCGATTTATTACAAGGTTTTTTAAATGAATTAAGTTTAAATTTACCTACCCAAAAAAAATTTTCTAATAATTCAACCTCAAGTTATATATTTGAAGACTTTTTCTACAATTTAGTTATCAGATATGATTGCAGTAAAAATAATGAATTATATTTAATTACTCCTTTTGGAGAAATACCTATTACTTTTCTTTTTACTAACAATAAAAAAGAACAAATTAATAAGGAGTATTTAAAAGCCTTTAAGTACGAAAAAGCCTCAGGTTATAAAATATGCTCAAGTTCACGAGCTGAAGAAACAAATTGTGGGGAAATGCTTTTAAGTATTTTATCTGATTACTTTACAATAAATAACAGGGATCTTTACAACATTCACTTTCAAAACGAGAAAGAATTATATAAAACTCAAAGCGAATTATATTTTATAAATAGTGACGACTCTACTTTTTTATATTTAAAAAAAATAAAAACAATTAAATTACCAGCAGAAATTAGCCTCGAGGAAATATGGGAAGCTGCTTTAAAAGAAACTCTAATTTTTTCTCCATTTAAATCCCGAAGAATAAAAACTAGCGATACTTTAATTCCTGCACATGTTGTGAGTCCTCCTATCGTATGTTATAGAACTTTTGTCAAATCTTCCGAGGCAATAACCGATAATGAATTTCATCCAGGCAGCCCTCCTAAAAGTCCTAATATATATAAACAAATTTTACCTAGAGAAATTTAACTTATATATTAGATAAGTACCACTTTACTGTAAATTCGAGCCCTTGAGAAAAATTATACTGCAATTTATAGCCTAGTTCATTATATGCTTTACTATTGTTAATAGCATACCTGAAATCATGGCCTGGCCTATCAGTAACAAAGCTAATTTGCGATTTATAACTCTTTCCATCAGTTTTTGGCTTAATACTATCTAAAGCTTCACAAATTGCATTTACAACTTCAAGATTTTGTTTTTCAGCTTCACCACCAAAGCAATAGGTCTCCCCTATTCTTCCTTTAGTTAAAGCTAGATTTATACCATGGCAATGATCATTTACAAAAATCCAATCCCTAATATTTTTTCCATTACCATATACTGGTAAAGGTTTATTGCTTAAGGCACATTTTATCATATTAGGTATTAATTTTTCAGTATGCTGATTAGGTCCATAATTATTACTACAATTTGTTATAATAGTAGGTAAACCATAGGTATGAAACCATGCTCTAACTAAATGATCACTTGCAGCTTTTGAGGCAGAATATGGAGAATTTGGTTTATATTGAGAATTTTCAGTGAAAGCTTCTTCATCTAAATTTAATGAACCAAACACTTCATCGGTTGAAACATGCAAGAACCTAAATTCGGATTTATTAAAGTTTTTAAAGTAATCAAGGGCGCTATTTAATAAATTATAAGTTCCAACAATATTAGTGTTTATAAATTCCTTTGGCGAATTTATTGAATTATCAACATGCGACTCAGCAGCAAAATTTACAATGGCTTGAATATTATTTTCTTCTAGTAATTTAGTTACTAATGGAATATCTCCAATATCGCCTTTAATTATTTTGACATTTTTGGGTATAATATTTTTTTCATTAGCAGCATAAGTATATTTATCAAGTATAATAATATTATATTTATCACTAAATAAATTTACAAAGTTACTTCCAATGAAGCCTAAACCACCAGTTACTAAAAGATTTGAAATTTGCATTTGACAAAGACTCAAGTTTATTCGATAAATTTTAAAAAAACATATTAGGTAATTACCATGCGTTTCCTCGCCATAATATTTTTAATCCTTACTTCTTGTCAAACAATTAATATTAAAAAGTCACAAGAAGATCATTTGCAAAATGCTAGAACTATGGCTTTGAATCATCAATTTAAATTTGCTGTAGAAGAATATAAAAAAGCTAAGCATCAAAATAAATTTGATTACGAAACAAATTTTGAATACGCAAAAGTTTTACGTGCAGCAAGCGAATTTGATGAAGCTATTAAAGTTTGTAAAGAAATTTTAGCAAGTCTTCCTATAAAAGATTCAATGTATGCAGAAGTTGCAGAGGAAACTGCTCATAATTATTTAACTAAAGCTGATCTTGAAAATGCCGAAAAATATTTTAATGAAGTGATTACAATTGATGGTTATAGGTGGAGGGCAATTAGTCATTTAGGTTTAATTGCTGCGATGGAAGGAAGATACGCTGAGAGTGATAATTATTTTGAAATGGCATTAGACGCAAGTAATAGAAACTATGTTGTATTAAATAATTATGCTAATGCTAAGCTTTTAGCAAATAAATGCAAAGATGCTAAAAAACTCTTACAAGAAGCTTTAACTAAAAAAATTCCAAAAGATTTTAGACTAAAAATTGAGAGAAATTTAAAAGGCCTTAAAAATTGTAAATAATAGTAAACCTCTACAAATAGTAAGTTTCTCATTCGTAGAAGTTTATTATTATTTAGATATTATTTATAAATTGGTGAACGATCAGATGATGAAGAATTACTTTTTTCTTCGTATTTTGTCCTTTTAGATGAAGGTTCATCTTCACTAACTTCAATTTTACGCTTTTGACCTTTCTTCTGATTTTCTAATTGTTCTCTTCTAATAGCCTCAATTTTAATAGGAATAAAGAGACGTAAAAATCCTGCTTTATCGTAATCCATTGCAGCATTATTATTTAAGTCTTTAATTTCATATTTAATTCCATGTTTTGCTAAAACTTCAATTAAATACATTATATTTTGACTTACTATTTTATTATCTGCCTCTTCAACAATTGAATACAAAACTGTTTTTCCATATTTATTCTGAATATTAGGATCAACCCCTAGTTCAAGTAAATCGTTAAAAAGTTTTTTAAATTCATTTGAGTCTTCGGTTATATCTTCAAATAATTCGTGCAATAAACTACCATTATTATTGGTAATATTAATATCAGCTCCATTACTAACTAATTGTTTGATTATATCAATATGTCCCCTTGCTATGGCAGCATGTAAAAGAGAATCATCAACATAATCATCAGCATTTTTTAAATTAGGATTGCAGTCATGCTCTAAAAATATTTTTAAAACTTCTATTTTATTATTTAGTGCTGCTATATAGATAGCAGAGTGATTGTCGTTAGAAGAATAACTTTGTTCAGGATTAGCACCTTTGGAAAGTAAATTTTTTATAATATCTATGTTAAACTCATCCTGAGATAATTGAGCAATTAAACTATCATTTAACCCATTAAAATATTGGAGTACCGTTGCTACTTCTGTTCCTTCTATTTCCGGATTAGTAATATTATTCTCTGTAAAAGCCACCCTTCTTTCTTTAATTAAATGCTCTAATTTTGTAGCATCATTTTCCTTTATACATTTCAATAATTGGAATTGACCTGCAATTACACTTACAGGGTTTTTATGACTTGAAACACCCTTATAATTTTCTAAAAATTCTTTATATTTATCAAAGTAATCTGGGTTATTAGATAAAAATTCTTGAATATACTCAATTTCTCCATAGTACGCAGCACTTATAAGCTGCATAACTGCGTTATTTTTACCTACATAAATACCACTAATAATTTTTATAACTCTATTATTAATAGGTAATTTATTTAATTTTTCTAAATCTTTGCTTTCAATTGCTTCTTTATATAATTGAATAAGCGCTATATGATTAATAAGTGAGTCAACATAACCTTTGTTTAATATTATCTCTTTTGCTGTTTTAATAGCATTATCAAATAAACCTTTGAACTGACTATTGCTTTGCATTAAAGATAAAATATCCTTTGAGCTTAAGCCTTGTTCGTCTATGTAACTTAATTTATTCGAAAGACTTTTAATATAAGCAATGTTTGTATCTTTACTCATCTATTAACCCTAAAATATTATATACCTATATAATAGTTAAAAAAGAGTTAAAAGTCAAGTAAAAGTAAATATTTAAATAATTTATTAATAACTTATTGTAAAAGCGTAATTTTTATTTTTTATTTCTTAGTCTCTCTAAAATTCTTAGCTTCCTAACGTTTTCATTATGTTCTTTAAGTGTTTCTGAAAAATTGTGACCACCACTTCCTGAAGTTACAAAATATATATAATTAGTTTTAGCAGGGTTAAGAGTTGCAATTATTGATGCCTTTCCAGGATTACATATTGCGGTTGGTGGTAAGCCAGAATATTTATAAGTGTTGTATTTTGAATCAATCTGAAGATCAGATCTTAATAATTTTCTATCTAACTTCCCTTTACCATTTGTTAGAGCATAAATTATTGTAGGATCAGCTTGTAATATCATATTTTTCATTAATCTATTATGATAGACACTAGAGACTAAATCTCTTTCCACTCCAAAGCCGGTTTCTTTTTCAACAATTGAAGCAAATATAATAATTTCATCAAACGTTTTAAGAGTTGAAAGTGTAGGATTACGTTCCTTCCAAGCTATATTTAAAAATTCTTTCTGTTTTCTTTCCATTTTTTTAATAAGGTCATTTCTTTTCTCACCATACACATAATCATACGTCTCCGGCATTAAATATCCTTCTTTAGGATTATAAGTAATTTCGCCTTTTAGTTTAGGAAGCGATTCAAGTAATTTATAAATTTCATAATTCGTTAATCCTTCAGGAATAGTTACCATATTTATTTTAACTTTCCCTTCAATCAACTTAGTTATAACATTAAAAATGCTAATTTTATTTTCTGTAAATTCGTATTCACCAAATTTAAGGTACTTACCCTTTAAAGCAAAATAACCAGTTGCTAATTTCCCATGTAACTCTGAAAGAATAATATTTTCTTCTTTTAAAGTATGAACTATTTCACCTGTACTTTTACCAGGCTCAATTATTATAACTGTATTTGATATATTAAAAGGAATAAATATAAGGCTTATAAAAAGCATTATAAATATAAATATTGCTATGAAAAATCTCATCATAATTTAATTAATGAATAAAAATAATATTTATTAAAATTTATCAAATGAATGATTTAATATATTTTTCATGGCTTGCTCATCTAAACTACTGCGGTTTAACATTTCTTTATTAAAAAGCTTAGTAAACTTTGGGGCGCTTTGTAAAGTATTAGAAGAAGTAGATACACTTTCTCTAAATAATTTGCTGACAAGTGGAGCTATATTTTCAACCGCTCCCGTTTTTTTATGTAACATTTTTTACCTAAATTATATTTAAATAATAGCCAGCCTAGCTTAAGGGACAATTTTTAGAGCGTCAAATATTTATCTGGTTTTTAATAATTAAACCTTATTTTAGCTTTAATAAGTTAATAAAATATTTAACTAGATTATTTGTATTAAAAAATCATCAATACATTGTTGACGTCTTATATATCAAATGTTACGATTATTTTACTTGAGGGGAAAATATAACCATTTTTCCTTTGTAAAATCGTCATTTTATCTATTTCTTTTGTTAATAATATAAAACTCTAACTATAACTTTTTGAATTAATACCTCCGTAAAAAATTCTAATTGATTTTATAGTTTTATATTATTTTTAAATAGATATAAGGCAATTGGTTTTCCTCTCAAGTACAATTAAAAAATAGCTTTTTAAAATATACTTTTAATTTGGAACCAAAATTGATTCTTATTATTATCGCCAACAAACTTTTTAGTTCCAGCTTTTAAAGGCCTTGATTGAATTAATTCTAAATTTACATTTTTAAATAAATTAACATTAACTTTGGCCCCATATCCTGCCAAACTATAATCATTATATATATTTGTATCTAAACCTTGCCAACCTGTCCAAACGCTTTTATGTCTTTTAAGAGTTGCATAATCAACAAATGGACCCATTATTACATCTGCATGCTGATTTTTATAAATATTATATAATAATTCACCTTTAAAAAGAGTACCACTATCTACTAATCCTTGTTTAGTTTTAAATCCTCTTACTCCATCTGGACCACTCAAGGAAATTTTTTCAACTGGATCTAAATTATCAAAAGCATGTTGCCCTTTAACTTGTAAATATAAGCCAAATTTATCATTAAATTTTTGAAATTGTTCTGCTGAATAAATAATTTTTGAGAATTGACCTCCAGCTTTTGCTCCTGCATCATCTTGGATTCTATCCGAGTCATCTTTGAAACTTAGCTGACCTGCTGCTACTCCTAAACTCAAATTTGACTGTCCACCATATAATACTTTATTGTCAAATTTACCTGAAACATTTAGTTTTGCTAAATTAATATTTTTATTATTCAACGTGCCTAATGTTGTCACATTTTTAAGCTTTTTATAATCGTAACCAGTACTTATATTTACACTTTTGTTAAATTCAGTAATAATTGGCTGTGATATTCCTGCAGATATTGTATTTGCTTTACCTTCAGGTTGTAAAGAGTCAAAATATTCTTCTGGTAATTTATATTTTACGTGAGTAGCACCTAAATTTACTTTAGTTCCATAATTCCCTATAGGTAATTGATAACCAACTCTTCCATAAATCATTCCTTTATCGCTGCTACTTAAGTCTAAAGTAAAAACATCACCTCTTTTAAAAGGGCTATTAATTTGTACAAAACCATGGCCATTATATCTACCTACTTCATTGCTACCATAATTATTACCACTTAAACCTTTTACTATTTTTTGCGTAGGAGTAGCTTTTACAATAATATCAAATATATCCTTTTCACTGCCTTGCACTATGTCAGAAGTTATTTTTATTCCTGCCATTTCATTAGCTAATAATATAGCTTTCTCAATTTTTTTAACATTTATAAGTTCACCACTCTTGATATATGTTTCTAATATATCTCTTATAAGAGAAGTATTTATGTCTGATGATTCATTATTTATTATTATTTCACCAAATTTAGGTTCGTATATGGTTAAAGTTATGGTATCATCATCAACCATTTGCTTCTGAATATAAACCTTTGCAAAATTATATCCTTCATCGTGGTAAAGTTTGTTAAGTTTCTCAGTTAGTGCTTGTAAATTCTCAATCGTTAAGTCTTCTGTAAGATTATCATCAATTATTGATTGCAATCTTTCTTCAGGGAAAATTGGATTTCCTTCTATTAATAAATTAGTTACTTTAACTGTAGATAAATTTCCTGAGTTTATATTTTTTGTAGATTTTAGTTCATTTATTTCATTATCAAAAGCTAAGGTATTTTTATTATTAAGAATATTACATGCTAAGAAAAATAAAATATATTTAACATAAACTTTCACAAATTACCTGACCGTTTAATTTTTTTAATAAAATCATACACTTATAATTATTAATAATTTAACTAAAAATGTAAATAGTTAATTGTATTACAAAGAAATATTTTTTTTAACTATTTACTTTTAGATAAAAATATTTAATAATTAATATATTAATATTTTAACTTTTTTGAAATATAGTAGTGATATATAAAAAAATACTTTTTACAACGAGTTTATGGTTTTCGTTTTGCAGTAATGTGGTAGCGGATGAAATTCCTGCTCCTTTACCTAATGCCTTACCTACTGGCGCTGATATTGTTCAAGGTAACGCTACCCTTAACTACTCAGATAATAGACTAGATATTAATCAAAACACTCCTTCCCTTACTACTAACTGGAACTCTTTTAACATCGGTGAATCCGCAACTGTTACCTTCCATCAACCCTCTACTGACGCTATCGCTATTAATAAAGTCATTGGCTCAGATATGAGTAAAATATTCGGTAACCTCGAAGCTAATGGTAAAGTTTATCTTATTAACCCTAATGGCGTTATCTTCGGTGAAAATGCTTCTGTCAATGTCGGTAGTATAGTTGCTTCAACATTAGACATGTTAGAAAAAGATTCCTTTAAAGGCAAGGATGGTAAGATAATAAACTATGGCTCGATTAATGCTAAAGAAATAGTAGCATTACTTGGTAAAGAGGTTATCAACGAAGGATTCATTGTCGCTAAAATGGGCGTTGCTCTTGCTTCAGGCAGTAAAATAAAACTTGATTTTGATGGTAAAGGTTTAATCAATGTTGTTGTTGATGAGCCTATTTTAAATGGTTTAATTGAAAATAAGAAAGTCATCGTTGTTGACGGCGGTAAAATCATCATGCGTGCAAGCACTAAAGGTGAATTATTCGATGCCGCTATTAAAAACTCAGGTACCATCCAAGCTAACAGAGTTATGAAAAAAAACGGTAAAATTTATATTGATAGTGAAGATGGTAATTTTAAAAATGAAGGTACAATAGAAGCAAACGAAGGACATATTGAAATTACTAGCAATCGATTATTTAACTCTGGTGAAATTAATACAAATGGCACTAAAGGTGGTGACATTAAGGTTAATGCCAATACTATAATCCAACAAGGTAATATAAGTGCTGACGGTACAGAAGATGATGGCGGTAAAATCGATATTGATTATGAATATAAATATATTGAATCTTCTTATGGGCAAATTAGAGCAAGAGGTAAAAATAAGGGTGGTAAAGTTAAAATCAAAGGAAATGAGAATAGCCACTATTTTACTTCCGGAGAAATTGATGCAAGCGGTGAAAAAGAAGGTGGTACAATAGCAGTAACCGCTGAAGCCTTAAAATTATTCGGCGCAGATATTAAAGCTGAAGGAAAGAATAAAGGTGGCGACATAAAAATAGGTGGTGATTTTAAGGGTCATGGCGCTATTAGTCAGGCCAAAGAAACCATAGTTAATAATTCAACTAATATTTCTGCAAAAGCTACTGAAAATGGTAGTGGAGGTAACATAGTCGTTTGGTCAGATGAAAAAACTGAATTTACAGGTACAATAAACGCAAATGCTGGAATAAATGGTGGCAACGGTGGAAAAGTTGAGGTTTCATCTAAAAATAAATTTTATTATGGCGGTGAAGTTACAGCAAGTGCTCCTAACGGTGAAAAAGGTGAAGTAATTCTAGATCCTAAAAATATAACTATAAGTAATACAGGAGGAGGATTTCCTTATTACGAATTAATTGATCCTTCACCGAGTGGCGGTAACGCATTCGGTACGAATGTTAAAATATTAGGGAATGGGAATGTTGTGGTCGGAGTACCAAATGATGATGCAACAGCTTCTAATGCTGGAGCTGTTCATTTATTCCACGGAACAACTGGGTCATTAATAAGTACTTTTACAGGTGCAAGAGCTGGGGATGCTGTTGGCAGTAACTTATACACTCTTACCGGTAATAATAACTTTGTAACTCAAAGCTCAACTGTAGGTGACGGAATTAATACAAGCGTTGGAGCAGTAACTTGGATAGATGGCACACTTGGTAGGACTGGTTCTGTAAGTGCTGCAAATAGCCTTATGGGAAGCACTACAAACGATCAAATTGGAAATGCTGGGATTGAAACAGGAGTTGTAGCTTTAACTAACGGTAATTATGTAGTTGTAAGTCCAAATTGGGATAATGGTGCCACATCTGATGCTGGAGCAGTAACTTGGGCAGATGGAACTACAGGGAGAATAGGTTTAGTCTCAACTGCAAATAGTTTATATGGAACAACTGCAAGTGATAGAATAGGCTTTAGTGGAGTTACAGCCTTAACGAACGGACATTATGTTGTTGGTTCTCAAAATTGGAATAATGGTGGAGGTGTAGCTTTTGCTGGGGCAGCTACCTGGGGTAATGGTGGTACCGGTATAACCGGGGCTGTTTCTACTCTTAATAGCTTATATGGTAGCACCACTGGTGATTCTGTCGGTTATAAAACATATGCTTTAACTAATGGTAATTATGTTGTAGCCAGCCCATTCTGGGCGAATGGTGGTACATCTTTAGCTGGAGCAGTAACCTGGGGTAATGGTGCCACTGGTACAACCGGAGCTGTTTCTACACTTAATAGTTTATATGGAACAACTGCAAGTGACAGGATAGGTGGCAATGGAATCACAGCCTTAACAAATGGTCATTATGTAGTCGTAAGCTCGTTTTGGGATAATGGTGGAACTGCTGACGTTGGAGCCGTAACGTGGGGAGATGGGGCTACCGCAGGTGCTAGGCTTACTGGAGCAGTTTCTACAACTAATAGTTTATATGGAACAACCTCTAATGATAGAGTAGGTCAAACTGGTATAACTGCACTAACTAATGGCAACTATGTGGTAAGAAGTGCTGACTGGAGTGGTGGTGGAATTAGTTTAGGAGCAGCTACATGGATTAATGGTAGTAATGGACGTACAGTTAATGGAAACACTGGAGAAGCAATTGATAATACTAACAGTTTAGTAGGACAAGTAAATTATGACCAAGTAGGTGTTGATGGTGTTTATGCTCTTACTAACGGTAATTATATAGTAGCAAGTAGCATATGGGATGCCGGTTCTGGCATTTCTAATAGAGGCGCAGTTACTTGGGGAGATGGTACTACTGGTATATTTGGGAATATAACCGCATTAAATAGTTTACTAGGTAGTACGAATGGCGACCAACTTGGTCAATCCATAACTCCTTTAACAAATGGAAATTATGTAATATTAAGTAGAACTTGGCGGAATGGTGGGGTAAACTCATTTGGTGCTGTAACATGGGCTAATGGTAGCGCAGCAATTACAGGAAGCGTTGATACCACTAATAGTTTATATGGTACTACGCATAATGATTTATCAAATAGTAGTGTCGTAGCATTAAATAATGGAAATTATGTTGTAATAGCTCCAAATTGGGATAATGGCGCCACATCTGAAGCTGGAGCAGTTATCTGGGGAGATGGCGCAACAGCTGGAACAAGACTTACTGGCGCAATTTCTACAGCTAATAGTATTTATGGTTCAACCGCAAATGATCAAGTTGGAAGTAATGGTATAGTAGCTTTAGCTAATAATAATTATTTGATTAATAGTCCATTATGGAATAATGGCGCTATAGCTGATGCCGGAGCAGTAACTTGGGCAGATGGAAGTAGTGGTAGCACAGGAGCTGTTTCTTCATTGAATAGCATTATTGGTACAAGCGCAAGTGCAGGAAGCAGCTTAGGAAGTTTGGATAATAATACTGTAAGTAGTTTTTTAGCTCGGTTCCCAAATGATGGTACTGGTAAAGTTTATATTGGGTTTAAAGACCCTACCTTCCTTACTTTTAATAGAGGAAGAGTAGGAAATTTTAACATTCATCCTTCCTTTTTAACTAATATATTGAATGCTGGCACTGCAGTAACATTACAAGCGAATAATGATATTACAATTAATAGTCCTCTTACCGCTAATAATGGTGGTGGGAATGGTGGTAATTTAACCCTACAAGCAGGTAGAAGTGTTCTAATTAATGCAAATGTTACTAGTGATAATGGAAATATTACTATTATTGGTAATGAAACTACAGCTGATGGCGTCATTGATGCTCAACGTGATGCAGGTGCTGCTACTATTACTATGGCTACAGCAACTACTCTTGATGCAGGAGCAGGTAATATCTCTATTACCTTAAAAGATGGTGCAGGTAAAACTAATACTACTAGCGGTGATATAACTTTAAGCTCCCTTAATGCTGCACATGTTTTAGTTCAAAATGATGGGCCAACTAACGGTAGTAATATTTTGAAAAGCGCAGGCACACCTACAATTACCGCAACTTCTGCAGCTTTTGATATTTCTAATGCCACTAATATTATTGGTTCAGTTGGTACTTCCGGAAGTCATATTTCAACAAATATTTCTAATCTTGAAGCAAGTACTCAAGGTGGAAATGTTTATATTAATAATGGCTCAACTGATTTAACTATTGGGGGAGCCACACTTGGTGGATTAACCGGTATCAATACTAATGGCGGTGATTTATTTATTACTTCAGGCTTATTTAATAACACTGAAATTATTTCAGTAAATGATTTAACTATTAACAGTGATGATGATATTAATGATAGCGCAGTTATAACAACCACTGGAAATGCTTCATTTACGACTACTGGAGCTAATAAAAATATTACTCTAGATCAAGTAAGTTCTTATAATGGGGCTGTTAGTTTAAATACATCAGATGGAAATGCATCAATTATAAATTTAACTACCAATCTAGATTTAGGAAATTCTACAGTTAATGGAGATTTAACCATATCTACCGTAGGAAATATTACGGATTCAGGTAATATAAATGTTATAGGAACTAGTAGTTTTACTACTACAGGAATTGGTACCGATATTACTTTAGATAATGCTAGTAGCTATACAGGATCTGTTAGTTTAAATACTAATGACGGAAATGCTACTTTAACTAATGTTACTAGTGATTTAGACTTAGGATCTTCTACAGTAAACGGTGACCTAATTGTATCAACAATAGGTAATATTAGTGATTCTGGATCCTTAAATGTTAGTGGAAATTCTTCTTTTGCTACTACAGGTACAAATAAAAGAATATTACTTGATGATGTTGCAAGTAATTATGGAGGAAGTGTTACATTAACTAATAGATCCAATACGGTTGTCTATTCAAGTGTCACACCTGGAACAACGTTTGACATTACAGCACCATTAGAACCATCAGAACCAGAAACTCCTGCTGTTAACACTTTATTCAACTCTTTTATCTCATTTATTATGAAATTAGAAGACACTTTATTTTCTTCTAATTCAGAAGAAAATTTATATAAAAGCGATAAAAAAGATTTATTAAAAACTTCTAATACAATACAAAAGAAAATTGATAATAACTAATAGTCAAAATTTATAGAAGAATAATAAAAGAGAGAGTTAAAAAAAATACCGGATTATGTATATAAAACAATCCGGTATTTTGAAATAATTTAATGATTATATCTTTTTTAACACTAAAGCTGCGTTTGTCCCACCAAATCCGAATGAATTTGAAAGTGCATATTCAATTTTTCTTTCTTTAGCTTTATAAGGCACTAAATCAATATCACAGCCTTCCGAAGGGTTATCAAGATTTAAGGTTGGGGGTGCAATTTGATCTCTAATTGCTAACGCTGAAAAAATAGCCTCAACTGCTCCTGCCGCTCCTAATAAATGACCAATCGCTGATTTAGTTGAAGACATAGAAAGTTTATAGGCATGATCGCCAAATAATCTTTTAACTCCTCCTAATTCAATTTCATCACCTAGAGGTGTAGAAGTACCGTGGGCATTAATATAGTCAATTTTTTCAGGAGTAATTTTAGCACTTCTTAAAGCACCTTGCATAGCTCTAAAGCCACCTCTTCCTTCTGGATGAGGTGCAGTAATATGATAACCATCTCCAGTTAAACCATATCCTACTACTTCTGCATAAATTTTCGCACCACGCTTTTTAGCATGTTCATATTCTTCTAATACTACTATCCCGGCACCTTCTCCCATTACAAAACCATCACGATCTTTATCCCATGGGCGACTTGCTTTTTCAGGAGTATCATTGAAAGCAGTTGATAAAGCTCTTGCAGCTGCAAATCCGGCAAGACCGATTCTACATACCGCCCCTTCAGTACCACCTGCGACCATTACATCTGCATCATCAAATGCAATTAAACGTGCAGCATCACCAATTGCATGCGCACCTGTTGCACACGCAGTAACTACCGCATGATTTGGCCCTCTAAAGCCATATTTTATTGAGACATGTCCAGAAACTAAGTTTATTAAACTTGCAGGAATAAAAAATGGGCTAAGCCTTCTAGGACCATTTTCATGAACCATTATTGAATTATCTTCAATTGATGGTAATCCTCCAATACCAGAACCGATTAAAACCCCTGTTCTATCTAGACTTTCATCATCTGTAGGCATCCATCCAGAATCTTCAATAGCTTCCTGGGCTGCAGCCATTCCATAAATGATAAATTTATCCATTTTCTTTTGGTCTTTAAATGGCACAAATTTTTCGGCATCAAAACCATTAGGTTGATCTTTAGCTGGGATAACCCCTGCTACCTTTGCTGGTAAATCTGAAACATCAAAATGTTGAATATTTTTTAGGCCAGATTTACCACTAAGGATACCTTCCCATGAATTTTGAGCCCCACTTGCGATTGGGGATACCATACCTATTCCGGTAATTACAACTCGTCTCATTGGACTTACTATTTTAAATGTTAGCTATTTACTTTTTCACGAATGAAATTAATGGCATCAGAAACTCTTTGAATTTTTTCTGCTGCATCATCTGGAATTTCAATCTTAAACTCGTCTTCTAAAGCCATTACTAGCTCAACTTGGTCAAGACTATCAGCTCCTAAATCGTCTGTAAATGCAGATTTATCTTCGATTTTAGATTTATCTACACCTAAATGTTCAGAAACGATTGTAAGAACTTTTTCTCTAACTTCATCCATAATGATTTTCCTTGCTTAAGTTAAAAATGAAAAATTAAACCATGAGCATGCCACCATTCACATGAATGGTTTGGCCGGTAATATACCTAGCCTCATTGCTCGCTAAAAATAACACCGCAGCAGCTATGTCACTTGGTTCGCCCATAAATCCTGCTGGGATATTTTTTGATATTTTATCTTTTTGATCTTGAGTTAATACGTCTGTCATTCTAGTTGCTATAAAACCAGGAGCTACAGCATTTACTGTAATTCCTCTAGTAGCAGCTTCTTGAGCAATTGATTTAGTCATACCAATCATTCCTGCTTTAGAAGCGGAATAATTAGCTTGTCCTGCATTTCCTGACACACCAACAACTGAAGATATATTTATAATCCTTCCCCATTTTGATTTCATCATATATTTTATAGCACCACGATTCATAGCAAAAGCTGAAAACAAATTAACTTTTACTACTTCTTCAAAAGCTTCATCAGTCATACGCATTGCAAGGCCATCTTTAGTAACACCAGCATTACAAATTAATATATCGAGTCCACCCATTGCTTCATATGCTTTATCAATTAATTCACCGGAAGCTTTTGTATCACTTAAATTACAAGCAAAAACATGAGTTTTACCTTTTAAAGTTTTTTGAAACTCAGTTAATTTTTGCTCATTTGTACCAGAGAGGCTAACTTCTGCGTTATGTTCAAGGAGATAAGTAGCTATCTCTGAGCCAATTCCACCTGTGGCACCTGTTAATAATACTTTTTTTCCTGTTAAATCAAAATGCATAAATTTTAATTGTTTAGTTATTTAACACCTTTCAATTTGTCTAAACTAATATAAAAATTTGTCAAGTGATTAGTTATATACAATAAGTGAATATTTTTTTAGATATCCCTTATAACCGCTTGATTTTCTATAAATTATTTAAACAACTTAATCATATTAATGTATAATTTAAAATCTCTTAAGAAATTACTATAATATATGACTGCAATTTACGTCAATATGTATAACTAAAGAAAATATAGTCACTTTAAACCTACTATTTTTTCGGCT
This sequence comes from Sphingobacteriia bacterium, assembly GCA_017304685.1. Taxonomy (NCBI): domain Bacteria; kingdom Pseudomonadati; phylum Bacteroidota; class Sphingobacteriia; species Sphingobacteriia bacterium. The sequence goes on from JAFKLR010000003.1 coordinate 1,007,842, forward strand.
CTATTTTATCCATTCCCATAAATGGCCTTAGAACTTTTGGGATTTCAATTCCCCCATCAGCAGTTTGATGATTTTCCATAACTGATATTAAAGTCCTACTTAAGGCCATAGCAGTACCATTAAGAGTATGTACAAATGTATTGTTACCAGTAGAACTATCTTTAAAACGTATACCTAAACGACGAGATTGGAAATCTGTACAGTTACTTGCAGACGTTACTTCCCCATACCCTCCACTTTCACCTTTTCCAGGCATCCAAGCTTCTATATCATATTTTTTATAAGCAGGCGCTCCTAAATCGCCTGAACATACTTTTACTACTTGATAAGGTATTTCTAAATCGCTATAGATTTCCTCTTCCAAAGCTAACATTTCTTCTAAAGCTTGCTCGCTTTCAGAAGGCCTTCTAAATTGATATAATTCAACTTTTGTAAATTGATGAACTCTGTATAACCCTTTACTTTCTTTACCACCTGCTCCAGCTTCAGTTCTAAAGCAATGACTAATAGCTGCATATTTTAAAGGCAGATCATCTTCTTTTAAGATTTCTTCTGAATGTAAACCTCCAACAGCAATTTCAGCAGTTGCAATCAGGCTTAAATCTGTATCTTCAATTCGATAGGTGTTAGATTCATTTCCTCTTGGAGCAAATCCAGAGCCTTGTAAAATTTTATTTCTCGCTAAATCAGGGGTTAATAGTGGTTTATAACCGTTTTGTATAGCTTTTTTAATAGCAAATTGACTTAAAGCCATTTCTAATAGCACTAATTCATTTTTAAGGAAATAGAATTTTGCCCCAGCAACCTTAGCTCCCCCTTCAAAATCAATTAAATCTAAATCTTTTCCTAACTCTAAATGGTCTTTTGGTTTAAATGAAAATTGCCTTGGCGTTCCAACCTTTTTTGTTATAACATTATCTTCATCGGTATTACCTACAGGAGAATCAGAAGATAGCAAGTTAGGAATAGTAAGCAGCTCTTGATTAAGCTCATTTTCAACTTCAATAAATTTTTCATTTAAAGCATTAATTTGAGCTTTAAGGTTTTCACCTTCTTTTACCAAAGCTTGTTTTTCATCAAGGGTTGCTGTAGGAAATTTTTTAGCAATTTGATTAGAAGTTGCTCTTTTTTCTTCTATTTCTAGTTTTAGTTTTTTTGTATTTTGATAAAGATTAATTACTTTATCTACATCTGCTGTAACATTTCTATTTTTAATGCTTTCTTTAACTTTGTCAGGATTTTCAACAATAAACTTAATATCTAGCATTTTAGCGTCTCCTCATATTTATTAACTCCACCTATATTTACTATCTAAAAAAATAAATAGCAACTAGTAAGGTTAATTTTTAAGGACTAATAAAACTTATTTTTCAGAAGAATAAGGATTTTTAGTTTTTCTTAAATTAAATCTTAAAGGTACAGATTTAAGTCCAAAATCTTCTCGTAAATGCCGCATCATATATTTTTGATAAGGTTTACTTACAAGTTCAGGATGGTTTGTAAATAATAAGAAACTTGGAGGACGCGTTTTGATTTGCCTAATATATTTTATCCTAACTCTTTTTCCGCTAGGAGCTAAAGGTAAAGGATGTTCGCTTGTTATATAATCAAGCCATTGGTTAAGCCTTCTCTTATCAAGAGTAATGTTCCACTCCTTATGTAGCTCAATAGCCTTATCAATAAGCTTATAAATATTTATTTCATTTTGAGCAGAAAGAGTTATATAAGGTACAAAATCAAGATATTTATTAAATATCTCTATCCTTTTATCTACTAACTTTTGAATTTCATTATGGTCTTTTATATTGTCACATTTATTAAACCCTAAAATAAGACATCTACCCTCTTCTAGAACTTTTTCAGCAATTTGTAGATCTTGTACTTCAAGAGCATTATTAACGTCCATAAGTAAAATTACAATTTGCGCAAAATTAATAGCTCGTATTGAATCACTAACTGCAAGTTTTTCTAATTCATTTGTAATATTACTTTTTTTTCTCATCCCTGCAGTATCAACAAGCTTAATTTTTTGCCCTTTATACTGCCATTCTATAGCAATTGAGTCACGTGTAATCCCAGGTTCAGGACCAGTAAGCACTCTTTCTTGCTTTAAAAGAGCATTTATTAAAGTTGATTTACCTGCATTTGGCCTTCCCGCAATTGCAATGCTAATTACTTCTTCGTTATTTTCATTATTTTCTTTTGTAATTTCTCTCGATAGATAAGGGTCTATTACATCGAATAAACTCATTAGACCTTCACCATGTTCCGCCGAGATTACCGCATATTCCTTAAATCCAAGCGCAAAAAATTCACTTACATTTTCTTTAGCTTGTTTATTCTCAGCTTTATTAATAAGTAATACTACTGGCTTGTTTTTTTTATGTAACCATTTAGCGAAAGTTCTATCTTCAGGTAATAACCCGATTTGACCATCTACAATAAACAATACCAAATCACAAAAACTAATTGCTTGTTCTGTTTTTAAAGTCATTCTGCTCGCAAGCTCATTTTTAGCAGCTTCTTCAAGGCCTGCTGTATCATAAACAGTAAACTCTATAGGACCAAGTCTTGCGTGACCCTCTTTCCAATCTCGGGTGACACCTGGAGTATCTTCGACTATTGCATGTTTTGAACTTGTTAGCCTATTAAATAATGTGGATTTACCTACATTAGGTCTACCTACTAAGGCTACTTTAAAATTTTTCATTGTTATTATTTTATGGATAAAAATATTAATTTATTTTTGGCAGTTAAAATTATTTTATTATAATCTTTAAGCGCCCCTTTAATTTTGTGCTTTAAATTAATGGTAGTTTTAAGCTTACCATTTAAAGTATCAATTATATAAACCTTACCGCTATCAGCGATAATATTTGCACCTGCATTAGATAAATATAAACCAACCACTTTTTCTTTTTTATCTAATACTTTATTTACATTCCAATAAATTTCTCCCGTAAGAGCATTTAAAATATTTATATTATTGTTTACATCTGAAACTAAAGCTATATTTCCTGATACATCTAATTTGTTTATCATTTTTAATGCAACTTTCCATATAGTATTACCATTATATTTATTTATTGCAAAAAGTCCTGACGAAAAATTTGCAAGGTAAATTATATCTCCATACATTTGAGGGGTTAGAGAAAGATTATAAAAAACTAAACCCGTTGGATCAAATTTTGTTGCTGCAGTAAATTCCCACATTGGTTGTTGGGTCAAAATATTAACCGCCCTTAAAGTACCGTCTTTTGTTGAAAAAAAGGTTATTTCGCCATCATTGAGAAGATTTAAATTTGTTTTAGCAATAATTTCATTAGAAGAATCTTCAATTAAAAAACTTGGCATACCACTTTGTATATCTATGCATGAAACAGAGAAATTAATTAATTGAGTACATACATTCCTATTAATTTCCATCGGGCGTGAGCGAGCAGGATAGTCAAAATTATAAGACCATACCTCATGACCATTAAGAGTATAAGATTTTATGGAGTTTGCATTAGTCAAATAAATACTATTATTAACATAAATTCTAGGATTTTTAAGCTTACTAACTCCTTCTAAAGGAATTTCTGAAATTCCTTCTTGATTTACTAAAGCTATCCTTTTTCCTGCAATGACAAAAGTGTTTTCATATAAATTATGAATAGCTGTCACTTTACCAGAAAAATCGTTTATATTAAGAATTTTTAGGTTATCATAATCAATTGAATAACTCGGCAATTGGAGAGATGTTATATCCGATTTACTATTTTCTACCTCTTCTTCAAAAGGGCTGACTCTTTTTCCTTCTAATTTTTTAGGGGGCTTTGAAAAAAAATCTAATTCAGAAAAAGTAGAACATGCATTTAGCACTAAAATTAATAAAATTAATAATATATTATTTCTTTTTTGAATTCTCATAATTTTTAATTTCCAAAACTTTATTATACGCTTCTACTCTGTGAACAATTGAATTTGGAATTATCTCTTTATTCTTTAATTCGTTTAATTTAGCTGAAGCTTCTTTTATTCTATTAAAAGCTATGTCATTTAAAGCTTTAATTTCCAGATCTTTTAATTTTAAAATTTCATACGTATGATCACTATTAGCATCATGAATGCTTGATAATTCAGCGATTAACTGAAATTTACTATTTTTAAGTTTTTCAATTACTTCATTAGTAAAATTATTTAAGTGACTATTCTTATAATATAGTGCTAAGTCGGAAAGTGTTTTATGTTTAGCTTCAATTATTTCATCTAGAATTAAATTAGCTTCAACAATTTTATTACTTTCAATATGATCAATAGCCTTAATAAATTTATCCCCAAGCATCTCATTTTTTCTATGTTCTCTACTTTCGAACCATAAAAACAGCGCTACTAACAATAGAGAAACACCTATCGCCAATAAGAAACGCGACGCATTATTGATTATAAAGCTATATATCTTCTCTTGCTTAATTTCGTCTTCTAATTCTTTTATTAGGTCGCTCATAAAAGTTTTTAACCTTTGTACTTATGATTCATAAATATTAATTAAACATGTAAGTAGTGTTATGCTCTTAGTATATTTATCATTAATATTAAATGAACTCAACTGCAAAAAGCAAATAATATTAAATAATAGACATTAAGTATTCTCATTAACATATTGAAGAATATAAATAAGCATTATTTACTAAAAGTTAGTAGCTTTAATATTATTTACTATTTATATACCTTGCCATATAATTAAAGTATTAATACTTTAATTTTTATGAAACAATCATGCGCAATTCAAGACAGAAAAATGAAAATTCTGCTACTCCTGAAGAGAAAATTGCCGGTAAATCTTTAAAGGAAAAAATAAATGATATTTGCTTAAGATTTAAATATAAGAGCAATATATTAGATGAGAATATTAACGAAAGAACAAATCAAGAATTTAATAACTCTAACCCTTTTAATAAAAAGAAAATAAGTCATTACAAAATTATAAGTGAAAAAACAGAAGGCCATACCAAAGGAGCTTTTTGTTATGTAGACGATTTTAAAGAGTTCAATGGAATTTGGCTGGTAAAGGAAGCTCCAGACAGAGAAATTGTATGTGAAATTATTGGAAACTCTATTTATAAATATTTATTAAAAAATAAAGCTCCTGATTTAATATTACTCGAGAACGATTTACCTAATAGCAAAACATTTTCCAAAAAGGTAATTATAGGATCAAAATTATTTTATCCTTATATAATGCTTAAGGAATATATTGAAAAAACAAAAACAGGAGATGGTAAAGAAGAAAATAACAACCTTTTATATAATGAGTTCTATGAAATAATTGCCGCTTCATTAATTGGTGGAGATGATGACATACATTCAAAAAATATTTTACTAGTGAATAATCTAAATAATTTTCATTTTGTAAAAGTAGATCAAGGTAACTCTTTACAATTTTATGCCAATACTAACAGCACTCACCCTATGCAGTTACTTAAAAAAGCTATGATAAGATTTGACTATAAACCTAATTGGTTTTTAACGAATAATTTTATAAAAATATTAACTAAGAGCTTTAATATTGCACAGCAAATTGAGTTAAAACAAGGTATTAAGTTATCAATAGAAGAGCTTAAAAAAAACTTTGGGACCAGCTTATTTAATAATAGTGGCTTTAATTTATATGATTACCAAATCGAAAATTATACTGAATTAGAAAAACACGTTTTAAGCTGTTTTGAAAATAATTTAGCAAAAATAAAAGAAGTTATTTTAGTATTAAAATTAGAAATTTTAATTAAAGAAATATCTATTAATTCATCTTCGCAAGATTCGTTAAAAAGGATACAAGCATTAGAAAGTTTAGCTACATTATTGTCAGAATATCCAAATGTAATTGACGCAAAATTAATTTGGTTTTCTGATGAAAAAAACGAAATTATTGACCCACCTCTTGCTTCTAAAATAAGTGTTACAAGGTATAGTTTTTATCCTACCTTTGGTCATCAAATAAATAAAATGACTTTAGCAGAATACGTAGCAAAGTATTATCCACACTCAAAAAATGAAATAACATGTATAATAAACAACGCTCAAACGTTAAATAAAAATCAAAACAATCAAACAAATACTATATTACCTAAAGTCATGAAAAGAATATCATTAAATGAACAAATTGATGGTAGCAGCCTTAGGAGTACTGAAGATAAAAGAAGAGAATCTAAATTTACTAAACACTTATCTATTAGTCCTTATTCTAAAAACAAGAAATAATATATAAAAAGGTATTGATTTTTATATAGTTTACATACTAAGGTAAGTAATACTAACATAAAAATATAAATAGAAAGAATGTCTAAATCAGGTGAAGTAGTTACAGTAGATTTTAATCAAGCATTAAGTGAAAGATACCTTTCTTATGCAATGTCCACAATAATGTCTCGTTCGCTTCCTGATGTACGCGATGGCTTAAAACCTGTACATCGCAGATTATTATATGCAATGCTTCAATTAAAACTCGATCCGAAATCAGGTTATAAAAAATGCGCAAGAGTTGTTGGTGACGTAATAGGTAAGTACCATCCCCACGGAGATGTTGCAGTTTATGATACACTTGTAAGGCTTGCCCAAAGTTTTAGCGTCAGATATCCTCTTGTCGATGGACAAGGTAACTTTGGTTCTATTGATGGAGATAACGCAGCTGCTATGCGTTATACTGAAGCAAAATTAACTGAAGTTGCAATGATGTTACTCCAAGATATTGATAGAGAAACAGTTGATTTCAGACCAACTTATGATTCTTTAGAACAAGAACCTATATTATTTCCTGCTAATTTTCCTAATTTACTTGCAAATGGATCTGAAGGTATTGCTGTGGGTATGGCTACAAGCATTCCTCCACATAATGTTCATGAAATTTGCGATGCTTTACTGGCTTTATTAGATAAACCATCAATTACAATTGAGGAAATAGTTAAAGATATTAAGGGTCCTGATTTTCCTACAGGCGGCATTATAGTAGAGCCTATTGAAAATATAATACAAGCATATAAAACTGGACGCGGAAATTTTAGAGTAAGAGCAAAGTGGGAACAACAAGTTTTAGCACATGGCTTATATCAAATTGTTATCACTGAAATTCCTTATCAAGTACAAAAATCAAGACTTATTGAAAAACTAGCCGATTTATTTAGAGAAAAAAAGTTAGTTCTTATAAGCAATATTCGTGATGAATCTACTGAAACTGTTAGAATAATTATAGAACCTAAAAATCGTTCAGTTGACCCTGCAACGCTTATGGAAGCTTTGTTTAAATTAACTGAACTTGAAACAAAAATTTCACTAAATATGAATGTATTATCTAAGGATTTAGCTCCTAGGGTAATGAATTTAAAGGAAGTTCTTGAATCTTTTATTGAACATAGAAAAGAAGTTATAATACGAAGATCAAATTATAGATTAGGACTAATTAATCAACGTCTTCATATTCTTGAAGGTTTACTTATAGCCTATTTAAATATAGATGAAGTAATAAAAATCATTCGAGAAGAAGATGAGCCGAAAGCTATAATGATGAAAAAGTGGAAGCTAAGTGACATTCAAGTAGATTCCATTTTAAATATGCGTTTAAGGTCTTTAAGAAAGTTAGAAGAATTTGAAATTAAAAAAGAACAAGATAATTTATTAAAAGAAAAAACTGAATTAGAAGAAATTATAAATAAACCAAATACTCTTCTTAAAGTATTAAAAAATGAAATTAAAGATCTTCAAAAAAGATTTGGGAATAATACAGAAATAGGAAAAAGACGCACTGAAATTATTCATGAGCAAATTAATACACAAGTAATTGATATTAATGCATTCGTTGAAAAAGAACCTATAACAATAATCTATTCAAAAATGGGATGGATAAGAGCCGTAAAAGGTCATGGTGATGAGGTAATCGCTGATCTAAAATTTAAAGAAGGTGATGAATTAAGTTATATAGCAAAAGGACATACAACTGATAAACTATTAATGTTCTCAAGTAATGGCAGGTTTTACACTATTCCTTGCGACAAAATTCAAAGAGGTAAAGGTTTTGGCGAGCCTATAAGAATATCAATAGATTTGGAATCAGATCACGATATTGTTTATATGAATGTACATCAAACTGGAAACAAATTATTGCTAGTAGGCAATACTGCAAAAGGCTTTATAGTTGACGAAGATTCGGTTATAGCTCAAACCAAAAATGGTAAACAAGTGATGGACACCGGAAAAGATGGAGTATTTGCTTTAGGAGCACTTCCAATTTATGGAGATCATGTTGCGGTAATTGGAGAAAATAGAAAATTACTCATTTTCCCTGTCCATGAAATTCCTTCAATGCGGAAAGGTCAAGGTGTCACATTACAAAAATACAAACAAGGCACTGTTTCTGATGTAAAAATATTTAATATCAAGGATGGTTTAACTTGGATTAACAAAGGAAAAGAGTATAAAATTGCTGATCTTACACCTTGGATTGCACATAGAGCAACTGGTGGAAGAATGGCTCCTAATGGCTTTCCTATGAATAATAGATTCGAGTTGTAACATATATTAACGTCATCTTGACAATTAACAGATTATTAACTATATTAACAATTATTAATATAGTTAATATAGTTAAATACATATGTTCATAAAACTCTTAAAATCAAATTTTCTTAAACCTATTCTTTTTAAAGCTATAGGTAGTACCTTTTTGATGACTTTTTTAAATATTCGCGCTTCTTTAATGTTACAAAATAACTCTAAAGAACAGAATGAAAATTTTTCACTTTCAAAAATTATTTTATCTGAATTTACTATAAAACTATTATATAGTATAGGAATACAAATTTGCTGCGCGATTTCTTATAATTTATTTTTACTTAATAGTTTTTGGTGTACAGCTCCTTATTTATACGCTGCATTGCGTATAGGGTATGACACTTATAAAGATATAAATAAGGATAACGACACAAAATCGCATAAACCAATATTTCATACCACTAATTTATTTCTTGCGGTCGGTACAGGGATAGCCGTTATAGGTTACAGCCTTGATAATAATTTTAGAGATATTTTTAATGTTAATGATATAAAAAATGTAAGTAATGTAGTATCAATAAGTAATTAATACTACATTACTTACATTGTAATTTCTTTTTATTTATTCCACCTTTTTACTGCTTCAGCTACTCTTTTACCATATTCTTCAGCTGTTCTTATGTCACCTTGCGGAGGATTAGTTTCTGAAGCAGGCGCATTATCTGATTGAGCCATAACTCCAAGCCAACTACCCATTCTATTTAAGTTATTATCATTTTTTCCTTCAGTTAATAAATGATTACTTATCCAAAGCATACCGTGTTGGGAAGCAAATACCGAAAGATACTGAAGAGTTGTAAGCTTATCCCCGCTTAAAGATCCTGAATTTGTAAAACCTCCTGCAAGCTTATCCACCCATTTACGGTTAAACCATGCTTTTGAAGAACTATCTGCAAATATCTTAAATTGCGCTGAGGCACCACCCATATAAGTTGGAGTACCAAATATTATTCCTTGAGCATTTTCTAAATCTTGCCATTCATTTTCTTGAATTTTGCCTTCGGCAGAAATTTTTATTAATTGACCTTGAATTCCAGTTTGCTCCACCCCTCTAGCAACTGCCTTTGCTACAAATTCAGTATGACCAAATCCACTGTGGTATACGATACAGACTTTAGGCATAATAACATCCTTTTATAAAATTAATAATATAGTAATAATATAATCATACTAAAATTAATTTAAAAATCCATTAACACTTTTTACTACCATGGTAAATCTTTCCCATCTTCAACATTTATGAATCTACCACTATCTTTTAATGTGGACTTTTCAATTACAGCTATAATATTTTTTGCACTTTCACTCGGATTTGCACCAGCAAAATTTGTCATACCTGTAGTAACTTTACCAGGGTGCAGCATTAAAACTTCTATATTATATTTATTTAAATCTTGAGCCAGAGCAATCATTCCTGAATTTAAAGCGGCTTTTGAAGTTCTATAAGCGTATCTCCCTTCATATTTGTCAATTATATTTAAAGAATTGCTAGCTCTATTACTTGATATTGCAACTACCTTTTTTACTTGGCTTTTACTTAAATTATCTTGCAAAGCTAATGTTAATTTTATTGGTGCAATTGCATTAATATGGAATGATTCTAACCATTCTTTTGTATCCAAGTCTGGGGTTTTATTTGCTTTCCATGAATAAATGCTATCATTATGTATAATTACATCGATAGGAGTATCTTTAATAACTTTTAATACCCTTTTCTCTGAACCTTCCTTAGTATGATCTACGTTCATTGTTGTAAGTAAAGCATGTTTTAAGCTTAAGAGTTCTTTAGAGCTTTTAGTTGACCGGTAGGTAGTATAAACTTTATGGCCTTTAGCCAAATACTCTTTTACTAGAGCCAAACCAATCCCTTTATTTCCACCAGTAATAAGAACATTGTCAGCTAAAGAAATGTTAGAATTTATTATTGCTAATATTAAATATAAAAACTTTAATTGATTTTTCATCTGCTTACTATTATTAAAATTGCTAATACATTCTGCAATTTATAGTTAAATCTTATTATAAGCAATAATAAATGATAAAACTTAACTAATAGATAATTAATACAAATCAAATATTAGAAAAAAGTTTTATACCATTTCTCTTTTATAGATTTTAGAAGTAATATTTAATACTTGGCTAACAATACCACCTTTATCCAATTTTGCTTCCATTAACATTTCGGCTTGTGTGGCCTGTTCAATGAATTTATCCGGAAGATAAAGAGCGCGATAAATTAATTTACCTTGATCAAAGTAACCCTCATTTGAAAGTAATTCTAGTACTTGAGCAGAAAAACCTCCTATGGCCCCTTCTTCAAGGGTTATTAATACATCATGAGAATTTGCAAGTTTTCTAATTAAGTCTTTATCAATTGGCTTTGCAAATCTTGCATCAGCAATCGAACACATAACACCATATTCTTGTTCTAATTCTTGTGAAGCTTGAATAACATTTTCTAATAAAGTACCTAGTGAAATAAAACCTACCTTAATACTATCTTCCATATTTTCGGTTAGCTTAATAATTCTACCTTTGCCTATTGTAAACATTTCCTCATTTTTATCTAAAGATAGCAAGTTTGATTCACCACGGGGATATCTAAACGCTATAGGACCAAAATTATAATAAGCTGCAGTTTTAACCGCGGATGCAAGTTCATAAGCATCACTTGGTGCCATAACCACGAAATTTGGTAAGCTGCATAAATAAGTCAGATCAAAGCTCCCAGCATGTGTTGGTCCATCTGCCCCAACAAGTCCTGCCCTATCAATTGCAAATCTTACAGGTAGATTTTGTAAAGCAACATCATGCACTACTTGATCATAAGCTCTTTGTAAAAATGTAGAATAAAGAGTACAAAACGGCTTTAATCCTTCGCAAGCTAAACCTGCTGCAAACGTTACTGCGTGCTGCTCTGCGATTCCAACATCAAACATTCTGTCTGGAAAATGTTTAGCAAATGAATCTAACCCCGTACCAGAAGGCATAGCTGCGGTGATCGCTATAATCTTATCATCCTCTTTTGCTATTTTAACTAAGCTTTCAGCAAAAATATTAGTATATGTTAATTTAGAATTTGCGGATTTTTTTTGCTCTCCTGTTTCCAAATCAAATATATTAACTGCATGATATTTTTCTATAGAACCTTGTGATGATGTAAAACCTTTACCTTTTTCAGTTATAATGTGCACCAAAAATGGTGAAGAAACATTTTTATCTTCTTTAATATTAGTTAAAACTGTTATTAAATCTTCCAAATCATGCCCATTAAGTGGGCCAATTGAATAAAATCCCAAATCATCAAAAATATCATTTACTGTGCTTATATTTCTAAAATATTGTTCAGTCTTTTTAACAAAATTTTCTACTCCAGATGGTAAAAATTCTAGAGCCTGTTTCGCAAAATTTCTAAAGGTTAAATATGGCTTAGAAGAGCTAATTTTAGATAAATATTTACTCATAGCGCCAGTTGGTGGCGCAATCGACATATCATTATTATTTAATATAACTATAAGCTTATTTTTTGAATAACCAGCATTATTAAATGCTTCATAAGCCATACCAGCACTAATAGCACCATCACCAATCACTGCTACTACATGTTTATCTTCTTGTTTTAAATCTCTAGCAACGACCATACCAAGTGCTGCAGATACCGAAGTAGAGCTATGTCCTGCTCCAAAATGGTCATATTCACTTTCTAACCTTCTAGTAAAACCAGATAAACCACCCTTCTTCCTAAGGGTAAGCATTTTGTCTTTACGGCCAGTTAAAATTTTATGAGGATATGTTTGATGTCCTATATCCCAAATTACTTTATCAAAAGGTGTTTCAAAAACGTAGTGTAATGCTATAGTTAGTTCAATTACTCCAAGCCCTGCTCCTAAATGCCCACCAGTTTGCGACACTACCTCAATGGTTTTTTGACGTAATTCTTCAGCTAAAGCTTTAAGCTCATCTATACTTAAACCTTTTAAATCTTTAGGGTAATTTATATTATCTAAAATAGGATATTTCATTTTTTATCTTTAAATATAACGATACTATATAAGTAGTTTTGCCAGTAAGATAAAACATTATTTACCTACTTGCAAGTTTTGATATTATGAAATATTACATGTTATTGAAAAATGATATTTTTTGTGTTAATGTTTTAAATAAATAAGTTTAGAATCTTAAAAAATGTTAATAAAATTTACAAAAACCAATATTTTAACCACTCTTATCTTAGTACTATCATTGTACTTTATCTATCACACTATTATAGGCCAACGTGGTATCTTAGCTTTAATGGACCTAACTGGAGAAGTAGAGAATTTACAAAGGGAAATTGAAGATATTAGAGCAGAAAGATTACTTTTAGATCATAAAGTCAACCTTCTTAAGTCTGAATCATTAGATTTAGACTTAGTTGAACAACAAGCTAAAGAGGTTTTAGGGCTTGCAGATCCGAAAGAAGAAGTAATTTTATTAGAGAAAGACAAAAAATGAAGCATATCTTAATATCAGTAATAATTTTTTTATTAAGCACTCAGATCACTTTTGCTAAGGAAAAATTGCCTATACCAAGATTTGTAACTATTAAATCTAATGAAGCTAATGTAAGAACTGGCCCAAATGTTCGTTACCCTGTTAAATGGGTGTTTATTAGTAAAAATGAGCCAGTAGAAATTTTAGCTGAATTTGAGCAATGGAGAAAAATCAGAGATATTAGCGGTGAAGAAGGATGGGTGCATGAATCAATGTTAAGTGGCAAGCGATTTGTTGTAGTTAAAGCTTCCGACAACCAAATTTTATTTAAAAACTCCACTAATAATACTTATCCAGTTGTAATAGTTGAACCCGCTGTACGTGCAAAACTATTAGAATGCACTGGCGAATCGTGTCGAATCCAAGCTAAAGATTATAAAGGCTGGATAAAAAAAGACAAAATTTGGGGTGTCTATAAAAATGAGATATATAAATAATCTTTATTAAAAACTCTTGAATAATAAAGCCTATAAATATTTATAATCAAATAGTTATTTTTAACTATTTACAAATGATCATTTTTAATATTAGACTTCTCTACTAAACTATTTAAATAAACTTTAAGTAATGGTCACCATGGATAAAAATCAAGAAATTGCCGAATTACGAGCAAATACCGCTGAAACTCGTCGCGCTACAGTTCAAAGCTTAGAAGATGTTTTATATACTCCTTTCCCAGTTCTTGATCACGGCTTTGTGAGGGTTATTGATTATATGGGAGATGATAGCGCAATTGTACAGGCAGCTCGTGTATCTTATGGTAAAGGTACTAAAAAAATTAATGAAGATGCAGGCCTTATAAATTATTTAATGAGGCATAAACATACTACTCCTTTTGAGATGTGCGATATAAAATTGCATGTTAAATTACCATTTTTCGTGGCACGTCAATGGATTAGACACAGAACTGCAAGCGTAAATGAATATTCCGCTCGTTATTCTATTTTAAATAATGAATTTTATATCCCAGAAATGGATCATATGGCTGCTCAATCAGCAAGTAATAGACAAGGAAGAGACAAATTACTTCCTTCTGATCTAGCACAAAAATTTAGAGAACTTTTAATTGAAGATTCAGAGAGATGTTATAAAAACTATGAATTAATGTTAAATCAGGATGATCAAGGAAATACTATTGATGAAACAAGAGACGGTTTAGCTAGAGAATTAGCTAGAATGAATCTAACCTTAAATTACTATACAGAATGGTATTGGAAAACTAATTTACATAATTTATTGCATTTCATAAGATTACGCGCTGATTCTCATGCACAATATGAAATAAGAGTATATGCAGAAGTAATCGCAGATATCGTACAGAAATGGGTACCACATACCTTTAATGCTTTCGATGAGTATGCAGTTAATTCTTATAATATATCAAGAACAGGCCTTGATGTAGTTAGAAAAATGCTTAAAGGCGAAGAAGTCACACAAGAAACTAGTGGCATGTCAAAACGTGAATGGAATGAATTTAGTGAAGCATTAGAAATTAAAGAACATGCATGATGATAATGATAATAATTCAAAATATAATAACCCAGATTTAGTTAATGAGACTGAAAATGGAGAAGTAGAAGGTTCAATAAGTGATAGTAAAGCAGAAAAAGGCTTAAACATTGACCCTTCTCATCTCTCTGAGAATTTACAAAAAGCTCCCTTAATTGAGAAAAAAGATAAACTTAATTTATTCAATATGATTAAAAAGTTTTATCTGACTTTTCTCATTGGGTTACTCACAGCTATACTAATAACTAGTATTTGGGCATACCAAAATAGGTCTATTCTTATTGAAAGAGTTACAGAAAAAATTATAAGTCGCTTCTTTTTTCCTGGGAGTCAAACTGATGTTGAACACATAAAGTTATCATTTAATAAAAAAACTAAAACTTTAAATTTAGTTATTGAGAAAGTAAATATTAAAAAAAATGAAACTATTATTTTTCAAGCTAAAAATATCCAAAGTAGTCTTTGTATTGGTGAATTACTCTTAGGTCACTTCTTACCACATTCAACTGTTGTTAATGATGGAAGCATACTTATTGATAATTTTGTAAAAGAAAAAAGAAAATCAAAAGAATCATTTTCATTTGCAGGTTTAAAAAATTATTTAAAGTCAGTACAAGAAGAAGAAAGAAAATTTTTAGAAATTAACAATTTAACATTAATCTCTTCTTATTTTGATGATCTTCTTATTAAAAAAGCAGATTTTACTGTTAATAAAGGAGATAACAATTGGCAATTAATAGGTAAAATCTCTAGTAATTTACATGATGAAAAGTTTATCAATACGCTTAAAATTGATTACGAAAGAAAAAAATCAATAAAAATAGCTGCAGATTTCCCTAAAGTTCCTTTATCTTTCATTTATCACTCATTATCAAAAAAGTATAGACAAACGCTTGGAGAATTTGAAGGGAATTATGAATTTACCCCAAGTTTTAATATCCTTACTGATGCAAAAGGTAATATCACGGAATGGAATATTAATGTTAAAGATGGGAAAGGCCATTACTTTTTTCCCAAATTTTTTCCAACAGAACATATTGTAGAAAGCACTAAATTAACTATTAAATATTTACCTAAAAGTCATGTAGCTAATATCGAAAATTTAGAAATAAAATTAAATGATAAAAGTATAATAAATGCTACTACAGAGCATGACTTTAATAAAGATTCAGATCATAAAGTTGAATTAGAATTAACCAATTATAATATTGAGAATTTATATAAACATTGGCCTTTGACTACAGCTAAGAAAATTAGAGATAGTGTAATTAAAATAATCCCAACAGGTTATATTACTAATGCCAAAGCACGTTTTCATATAAACCAGGATTGGTTTACTCCAAATACAAAATTAAATGAAAATGACATATCTGCTGATTTGGTTCTAAATCACGCAGAAATAATGGCTCATAATAAGCTACCAACTATAAGTAATGCTAATGCGAAAATTAAATTTACTAGTTCTAAAGTAGATTTTTTAATTGATCATGGTGAATTTAATGGCACAAAAATTAATACAGGAAAAGTAAATATTCCTTTTACAAGCGAAAGTATTGTAGCAATTGAAGCTAAGAGCTCAGGACCGTTAAAAGACGTTTTTAACTATATTTTCCCATTTATTGATGAAAAGAAAGAAGAATATAATACTTTACATAAAATTAGTAAGGGTGGAGGTACTTTAGAATCAGAAGTAAGTCTCAATATCCCACTTCATAAAGAAGTCACATTTGAAAATATGGATTTAAAGTATAAAGGCAAATTAGACAACCTTACACTCAATAATTTTATTGAAACTAATAATAAAAAATTTAGCGTTAAAAATGGTTCTTTTGATATTTTATTAAACGGTAATGATTTAAAATTTAGTGGAAAAACAGAGGTAGATAACCTAACAGTTAATATTGAAGCTAATAAAAATTTAAAAGAGGCTGGTTTAAATACTACATATAGAGTTAATTTAAATAAAGATAATTTAATCAAATTATATAAGCAATTTATTGCGGATGATTTTTATCTATATGGATTTGATTTAAATGGAAAGCTTAACTTATCTATAGATTTAGTTAGTGATAATAACTTATCTGGTAAATTTTATGTAAATGGAAAAGAGGCTTTAATTAAGTATAATAAGCTTAATTATACTAAAGAAATAAATCGACCTTTTGAAATAAAAGGTACTTTCTTAATTGATGATAAAAATTTTAAAATTGCGAATACCTCATTAAATGCTTCAGACTTAACGGCAAATATTAACTTAAATTTTAACAAAGCAAAACAAAAACTGGAATTATTAGAAATTAATAACATCAAATCTATAAATAATGATTTCTCATTAAACTATAAGAATTTAGATAAAAGTGAAATTAATGTTAAGGGTAAAAAAGCTAATTTAGGACCTTATATTGAAAATTTTCTATCTTATAAAGGTAAAGAGCGGAAATACGATAAAAATATGAATTTAAACATACATTTAGCTAATAGTATCATGGCGAATGATATTATGTTTAATAGATTTAATGTAGACATTCATTGTAGCGATATATGCCATAATTTGAATTTTTCTTATAATACTTCTAAAAGTTATTTACTTCTTAAAAAGGAAAAAATTCAGGATAAAAATACTATAAGACTTAAAACAAACAGCTTAGAGGAAGCGACGAAAGCTTTTGATCTATCAAAAAATATTAGAAACGGTAGTTTTACTATTGAAGTCACCGAAACAGAATCTAATAAATTCGTTGGGAATGTTGAAGCTAAAAATTTTATGGTTCTTAATAATTCTGTACTTTTCACTATTCTAAGACTTACTTCAATTAGTGGTCTTATGAATATGAAAGCAGACAATGGGATATCATTTAGTTCCTTTGCAGGCGAAATGGAATTTAATGAACCTGATAGAACTATTTTTTTAGATAATGCGTACGGGAAATCTGATAGTTTAGTTATCAGTGTAGAAGGTAATTATAATTTAATTACAACAGAAACTGACTTTAAAGGCGTCCTAACTCCTGACTTATATTTTAATAATCTTGTAAGTGAAATCCCTGTAATAAGCGCATTAACTGGAAATAAAAGTAAGGGTGTGTTTGGTGTAACATATAATATTCGAGGCAATACTAGTAATAGAAAAATTAGCGTTAATCCACTCTCTATTCTTACCCCTGGCTTTTTAAGGAATATTATCAAATAAACACTTTTTATTAAGCAAAAATAAGGATAAAATAAATATAGCTTAATAAAAAATTAAGGCTGTGCGTATGAGTACCTTACCTAAATCTTTATATAAATTTATTTTATATTTTTTAAAACCCATAAAATGGTATTTTTTAGTATTAATATCTTTAACTATTTTAATTAGCACACTTCCTGCTGTTGATGGGTACATTACAAAATATTTTATTGAATATCTTACTTATGATAGCATAAATCATTTATCAGTTTTCAAATATCCAATTCTTTTTGCAGTATGGTGGGGCTTTTTAAATATTTCACACAATATATGCGAATACTGTCTAATGAAAATTATTCCAACAACCAGAATCAATATTATAAGTCATTTAACAGATTACGCTGTCAATCATTCCCATAAATATTTTCAAGAAAATTTTACAGGTAGTATAGCAAATAAAATTTCTGAAATGTCTAAAAGCACTTCAAAAATTATTGAAATATTTACTTCGAAAATTTTGATTAAATCTTTAATGTTAATCTTTTCAATAATAGCTGCTTATACAACTCATAAAACCTTTGCAATTCTTTTTAGTACTTGGAACGTAGTGTTTATTCTAGGTAATATTTACCTAATGAAATATATAGAAAATTATTCTAAAATTTTTGCTAAAGAAAAAAGTAAAACTTTTGGAAGAAATGTTGATTTAATAACTAATATAGCAAATGTAAGATATTTTGCTAACAAACTATTTGAAATAAATTACTTAAATAAGCAATTAAACAAAACCAGACAAGCTGATGTTAATTTAAGAAAGTTTGAAATAAAAACTTCCCTAATTAAAGGCTTAATAAATAATATTTTTATCGGACTTGTAATTTATTTTATTTCCACTTTATATATTAATAAGCAAATAAGTATAGGAGATATATCCTTAATTATTATTATTTCTTTAAATTTAAGTGATAACACTTGGACACTTGTAGAAGCCATAAGCGATTTAACTGAAGAAGTGGGAACATGTAATCAAGCATTAACCCTTATATCCAAAGAACATGACATTAAAGATGCAACAAATGCTACAAAGTTAGTTGTTACTAAAGGCGAAATAGAATTTAAAAATGTTCATTTTAAGTATCTTCAAGATGATTGGCTATTTGAAGATTTATCTGTAAAAATTAATCCAGGTTCTAAAGTAGGGTTAGTTGGTTATTCAGGTAGTGGAAAATCTACATTTATTAATTTGATTATAAGGTTATTTGATATTAATAAAGGTCAAATTCTTATTGATAGTCAAAATATAAGTAAAATTACTCAAGATTCTTTACGTCAAAACATTTCTTTTATACCTCAAGATCCTTTACTCTTTCATAGAAGTTTAATGGATAATATCAGGTATGGTAAATTAAGTGCAAGTGATGATGAAGTCATTGAAGCTGCAAAACTTGCTAATGCGCATGAATTTATTATTGAAACAGAACAAGGATATGCTTCCCTTGTAGGAGAAAGAGGGATTAAACTTTCAGGTGGTCAAAGGCAAAGAATTGCAATTGCAAGAGCGATACTTAAAAATGCTCCAATTCTAATATTGGATGAAGCTACTTCAAGTTTAGATAGTTTAACTGAAAAAACTATACAAGATAGCTTAGCTTATTTAATGAAAGATAAAACAACAATAGTCATTGCCCATCGTCTTTCAACCCTTCTTAATATGGATAGAATTTTAGTATTTGATAAAGGTAAAATAATAGAAGATGCAAATCACGAAGAATTATTAGCTAAAAATGGATTATATGCAAATCTTTGGAATTCACAAATTAATGGCTTTATTACTCCAAGTGTAATTTGATTTTAAATAATGTATTTAATTTAAAAGCAATTTATATTACCATATAATAACAATTCATTATTAACATTTATTTACTTCCATGCAAATTAATGACAAGGCTCTAATTTTAACCAGAAAAAAATTTGGTGAGAGCAAATATTTACTAAGTCTTTTAACAAAAGAAAACGGTAAATTACTTGCTTATACAAATGCTAGTCGTAAAAACATGGCAAGTTATGAAATTGGAAGTTTAGTTAGTGTTAATTACTCATTTAAAGAAAATAGCAAATATGGATTTGCATCCGTTGAATTAATCAAACCTTTTGCACTTTTAGTGTTAGATAACCAAGCTAAACTTTATGCAATTACATCTGCTTGTGCTATAGTTGATCATATTATAAATGAAGGCGAGCAAAATGTTGTATTTTATGTCGCTCTATCTAAATTATTAGAAGAAATCACACATGATCAAACTTGGTTACAAACTTATTCAAAATTTGAACTTTTAGCGCTTTCAGAATCAGGATTTGGTTTAGATCTTTCTAAATGCGGTGCTACAGAAAAATGTGAAAATTTAGAATATATTTCTCCAAAAACTGGCGCTGCCATTTCACTTGAAGCGGGTAAAGAATATTCTGATAGATTATTTAAATTACCTAAATGGTTATTAGGAAAAGGAGATTATAATTTAGAAGAAGTTTATTCTACTTTAAAAATTTCTGAATACTTTTTAAATAAACATTTCTTTATAAATAAAAATCAAAATATTTCGATTAATAGAAATTGTTTAATGAAATATTTAAAGAAAGAATTAACTCCCTCATCAATTATGACTTAAAGTTAAAATATATTGTATTGAAAACTGCATTGAAGAGCTAAAATAAGGAATATAAGCTTCTGCAAGTCAGCGGTATTTACTTGTTTAAATAACTTTACCATGTTATTCTCCTTTTGAAAAACTTATAACAATAATAATAACTTATTAACATTATTTGTAAAATAAATTTTATGCATGTTGATATCGACCATAGCTATCCTTCTCAAAATTTTAGTAACCGAAATAATGATCAAATTGATACAATTATTCTTCATTATACAGTCACGAACTTTGAGAAAAGTTTAAGTCTACTAACTCAACCTGAATTTAAAGTAAGTAGTCATTATTTAATTCGAGAAGATGGTAAAATCTTTAATTTAGTTGACCCAAACAAAAAAGCTTTCCATGCAGGCATGAGTTTCTGGCGTGGCAAAGATAATTTAAATGAAAATTCTATAGGAATAGAAATAGTAAATAATGGCAACGCTCCTTTTACAAATGCTCAAGTTAATTCAGTAATAGCTTTATGTCTTCATTTAAAACAGTTGTTTCCATTAATAAAAGATCAAAATATTATTGGTCATAGTGATATAGCTATTGGGAGAAAACTAGATCCTGGTAAATTTTTCCCTTGGGAAAAATTAGCAGAAACAGGAATAGGGCTTTGGACTAATTTAAAATTTACTAGTACTGACTTTGAAATTTTATATAGATTAGGTCATAAAGACTCTGAAATTTATAGACTTAAAGAGCTTTTAAAACATGTAGGTTATAAAGTTAATAATCTCAACAATGAATTTGATTTAGAATTAAAAATGGCAATTTATGCGTTTCAGCTTCACTTCAACCCTACTCAGGCAAATGGTGAATTTAATCAAGCTACTGTAAAACTTGCCACTGCTCTAAATAATTACATTTAACTTCCTATACGTACTTATAACTTGTTTTTGCTGTAGTTTTCCCTTATTATAAGGCCAAATTTTCTAAATTGAACGGAGCTTCTAGTGTTTGATAGTTTAAGTAGCAGTTTAAGTAAAATCTTTGATAAAATTACCAGAAAGGGAAAGATTTCTGAAGATGATTTTAACCAAGCAGCTAGAGAAATAAGAATAGCTATGCTTGAGGCAGATGTTGCCTTACCTGTTATTAAAGAAATAATAGAAAAATTAAAAGAAAAGGCTTTAGGTGCAAACGTAATTGCGACCGTTTCTCCTGCTCAAATGATTATCAAAATTTTAAACGATCTTATTGTTGAAGTTTTAGGTTCTGAAAAACAAGATTTAAATTTAAATACCACTCCACCTGCAGTAATTTTAATGGTAGGTTTACAAGGCGCTGGTAAAACAACCACAACTGCAAAACTTGCCCTTAAACTTAAAAATGAACGTAAGAAAGTTCTTTTAGCTTCAATTGATACCTATCGTCCTGCAGCTCAGGAGCAATTGCAAATTTTAAGTAAAAAAATCGATGTAGCATGCACTCCTATTATTAGTGATCAAAAACCAATTGAAATTACCAAACGAGCTTTAAAAATTGCTAAAGAAGAATCTTATGATGTATTAATTCTAGATAGTGCTGGCAGACTTCATACAGATCAAGAATTAATTGATGAATTAAAAGAAGTTAAAGCGATCACTACTCCAGTAGAAACGCTTTTAGTAGCAGATAGTATGACAGGTCAGGATGCTGTTAATATTGCTAAGGAATTTAATGAGCAAGTTGGCGTTACAGGAATTATCCTTACTAGAATGGATGGTGACGCTCGTGGAGGAGCTGCACTCAGTATGCGTATGGTTGCAGGAAGCCCTATAAAATTTATGGGTGTAGGCGAAAAGATTGATGAATTTGAAACATTCCATCCAGATAGAATAACCTCTCGTATTTTAGGTATGGGTGATATCGTTTCGCTTGTTGAGCGCGCTGCTTCGCAAATTAATGAGAAAGAAGCAGAAAAAGTTGCTAAAAAAGTAATGCAAGGTCATTTTGATATGAATGATTTAGCTTCTCAAATTAAAAACATGAAGAAAATGGGAGGAATGGGTACAATTTTAAATCTTCTTCCTGGCATGAAGCAAATTAAAGAAAAAGTAAATGAAATGAATGTAAACGAAAAAGTATTCGATCATCAATTAGCTATCATTTCATCTATGACCAAACAAGAAAGACGTGACCCTAAAATCATTAATGGCTCTCGTCGCAAAAGAATCGCTCAAGGTTCTGGCAGAACTATTCAAGAAGTTAATAAACTTCTAAATAATTTTGAGCAAATGCAAAAAATGATGAAGCAATTTAAAAACTTTGACCCTAAAAAATTAATGAGATCAGGGCTTGGAAACTTATTTCCAAAAAACTAACTTTAGTTAGCTTTCTATTTATTGTCTAACCCTGATGAAGGTTACGAAATGAAATTAGAAGAATTAAAAGAACAAATAGCCACATATGTAGAAAATGATCCTTTAGCACCTAAAGGCTCTTATCCTATATTACAAATAAGTACAAGCGCAAAATTATTAATTATAGGACAGGCGCCAGGTGTAAGAGCGCAAGTTTCAGGGCTTCCTTTTAATGACGCCTCAGGGAATAGACTTAGATCTTGGTTAAATATTTCAAGAGAACAATTTTATGATAAAAACCTGGTTGCAATAGTTCCTATGGGTTTTTGCTATCCTGGACCTGATAAATATGGTTATGATAAAGCACCTAATATTCAACATGCAAAACTTTGGCACAAGCTACTTTTTGATTTAATGCCAAACATTGAACTTACTTTACTAGTTGGCGGATATTCACAAAAATATTATTTAGGCAATAAAGCTAAAGCAACAATGACTGAAACACTTCACTATTGGCGTGAATATTTACCAAAATATATTGTATTACCCCATCCAAGCTGGCGTAATACCGGTTGGCTTAATAAACATACATGGTTTGAAAAGGAATTAATTCCTGAGTTAAGAAAGCGTGTTCAAAAAGCCTTAAGTATATAATTTCAATTTCTCTTTCTTTGCTTTCCAATCAGGTATATAAAATTTTAACAAAGCATAAAATTTAGGGCTATGGTTAAAATGATATGTATGACATAACTCATGCATAATAACATATTCGATACATTCAAAATGGGTATGAATCAATCTTCTATTTAATGTCATTTCACCTTTTTTTGACATACTGCCCCATCTAGCTTTCATAAGTCTTGTCTTAAGAGAAATTTGAATTTTAGGTGGCAATACAAAAGTTTGTAACGCCTTTACAATTAATTCATTGAAAACAGTAGTTAGAAAATTTTCATACCAATTAGAAAATAACTTTATAATTTTTTCCTTATTATAAAAACCAACGTAATCAATATAAAGGTTAGAATTTTCAAACCTAACACTATTTCTAACACTTGAATTAAGCTTTAAATTACATTCTTTACCTAATAAAAGAAATACTTCCCCATTTTGAAAATTAATTGGCAAAATTGGGGTTTTAATTTTAAAACTATTTTCTTTTAACTTTTTAAAAATCCAAGCCTCATACTTATTAATTAAAGATACGACTTCAGTTTGATTAAATCTTTTTGGAACTTTGATAGTTATAGAACTTTTAGAACAAATTGATATAGAATAAGTTTTTCTACGTGAAGGTAGTAGCTTAAAGTTAATTACCCTTTCACCATTTACCCAATCAAACTTATCTTCTTCTGTTTTAACTAACATTAAATAACCTAAAACTTTATGAAGAACAAGAAACCCATAAATTTCTTAAATGGCTTGGTGCTTGAGATGCAAAATGATTAAACTCCTCATGTTCATCAAATGGGTTTTGTAAAATATTAATTAAATTATCTATAATTGAATAATTACAATTATCTTCGGCTGCTCTAATAGCAGTTTCAGCTATCCAGTTTCTAAAAACATATTTAGGATTTATTTTATTCATTCTTAATTTTCTTTCTTCATTATTTTGATTTAATACTTTTAACTTTGCAAAATATTTACTTAACCATTCTTTTGCTTTTTCGGAATTATCCAATATATTAAGCCAAAAATTATTATCATTTTTTTCATTAACATCTGATAACTTTCTAAACGTTAAAGTATAATCTGCTTTTGATTCTTGCATTATTTCTAATAATTCAACCCATAGATTGTTATCTTTAAATTCTTTTTCTACTAAACCTATTTTTTTTAACATTAAATTACTATAAGTCTCACCTAAAATTGTTTTATATCCCTTTATTATTTCATTAGTTTCTTCAATGGGGATAATATCTTGAAGTGAGTAAGCTAAAGCATATAAGTTCCACATTCCGATTGAGGGTTGTTGGTTAAAGGCATATCTTCCAGAATGATCTGAATGATTAGCTATCCAATTCTCATCATATTCTTCCATAAACCCGAAAGGTCCATAATCAATTGTAAGCCCTGTAATTGACATATTATCAGTGTTCATTACACCATGCTGAAATCCTACAGCTTGCCAATTGGCTATCAATTTTGCTGTTCGGCTTACCACTTCTTTAAACCAATCGATATAATAATTACCATTAGGAGAAATGTGAAAATATTCTGTGATAACATGATCGATTAATTGTTTTAAAGCTTCTGGTTTACCTGAATAATAAAAATATTCAAAATGACCAAAACGAATATTTGAACCTGTCGAAATACGGGTAACAATCGCTCCTGGCTCAAGCCCTTCGCGCATTACCGGTTCATTTGTTCCAATTACACATAGAGCTCGAGTTGTAGGTATGCTTAAACCAAACATAGCTTCACTACACAAGTATTCTCTAATTGATGAACGCATAACCGCTCTACCATCTGCAAAACGTGAATAAGGGGTTTTACCAGAACCTTTTAATTGTATATCTACTAATTCACCATTTTTATTTCTAACTTGCCCAAGTAAAATTGCTCTTCCATCTCCTAACTTAGGAACATAGTAACCAAATTGATGCCCCGCATATACCATTGCAAGATTTTCACTTCCCTGTAATTGCTTATTTCCTGCAAAATATTCAACAAAATTTTTATCTAGGAAAGTAGCTGGATCGAGGTCAATTAATTTTGCTGCTTCTTTATTTGCATGAACTAAAAAAGGTTTTTTAGAGACTTTTTCAGGGAGCATTTTAGTATAAAAATCTGACGGCAAGCTTGCATACTTATTTTCAAAATTTAAACAAAACTTTTCCATAATACTACTTAATTATTAAACGCTCACTTCGTCTATGAGTAATATAATTCCATATCCATTTAATAAAAACGATAATACGATTACGAAACCCTATTAAAAAATATATATGAACAACATCCCATATCAACCAAGCTAACCAACCTTTAAGCTTAATCTTACCAAACTCATATATAGCAGAATATCTTCCTATAATAGCTAAATTTCCCCTATTATTATATATAAACTTTTTTGGAGCATCTTTATTATTTATTTTAGCAAATATAACTTTAGAAATAAATTTACCTTCTTGGCTTGCAACGGCAGCAAGTCCCGGTAAAGATTCCCCTTTTTTATCTAAATATTCTGCTGAATCTCCAATAACAAAAATATTTGGATAATTTTCAAGAGAAAAATTAGGTTCTACCTTAATCTTATTTCCATGACTAAATTCAACATCATTTCCTAAAATGTCTTTACTTAAGCTTGCTTTAACCCCTGCCGCCCAGATAATTAATTGGGTGTCAATAATTTCTCCATTTTCAAGAATAACTAAATTCTTGGTTAAATCTTTTACCCTTATACCTAATTTCAATGTAATTCCTTTTCTTTCTAACGAATCAACTGTGAAATCGGATAGTTTCTTATTAAAAGAGGAAAGAAGTTTTTCAGATGCTTCAATTAAGATAATTTTACTATCATTAGGATTAACATAATTAAATTCGTCTTTCAGAGTCTGTTTAATTAATTCATATAATGAACCTGCTAGTTCAACTCCTGTGGGACCACCACCTATTATAGTAAATGTAACAAAATTCTTTTTATCAATTTCTGCTTTTTCAAAAGCTTCAAGGACTTTTGTTCTTATTAAAAGAGCATCATTAATTGTTTTTAAACTTACTACATATTTGCTCCATTCAGGATGGTTAAAATAATTAACCTCACTTCCTGTTGCAATTATAAGATAATCATAATTGATTATCTTTCCGTCCTTTAAACAAATTTCTCTATTTTCTTTATCAACTCTTGTAACCTCTCCCATAATGACATGTACATTTTCATATCCTTTAAATTCAGATCTTATTGGTATAGCAATATCAGAGGGTGCAAGATCAGCTGAAGCAACCTGATATAAAAATGGTTGAAAAGTATGATAATTATTTTTATCAATTAAAGTAATTTCAATATTTTTATTCTTTTTAAGTTCATGCGCTGCTGTCAGACCTGCAAATCCTGCCCCAATAATTATTATACGAGGTTGTGTACTAGTTTTAGAATCCATCCCTCTATCCTTTTCTAAAAATTACTCTTCATCCTGTTTTTCTTCAGCCCAATGTAATGCTTTTTCTAATTGCTCTTCTGTCATTTCCATAATACTAGTTATACCTAGCCTTCCACACATTCTTCTCACTCCCTCTTCTATTTTCTGGTTAAGAGATAATTGAAGAAGTTTTTCAACTAATTCATCTTTTCCGCTATTTGCTTCTAACAATTCAGGTTTAACGTTATCTTGCTCATTTACTACATTACTTATTTTAGGATAATCTTGTGCCTCTTCTGCAGTTATAACTCCTCCTAAAGCGTCCGCAAATTTATCTCGAATTGCAAAACCTCGTGCTCTCATTTGCAGCATTCTATTTGGATATGTAGACCACGGTCCCGGTTTACCCCATAATCCTGCTTTTTTTGCATCATCAATTGAAAAAGTTACTGTATGTGGCGTTTGACCTTTTCTTTTAATGGTACAGGTAGCTACACCATCTTTTATAAATTCCTGAATATCTTCAAATGCAGGATGCGCTTGTACAATTGCCATTAAAGCATCGCCCCAAACACATGGACGACCATTAATAACAGCAATATATTGTAATGCTTGTACTGGTTTTAACCCGAGGTCAGTTCCCATTTGAACTGCTACTAAAATATCTCCAGGTCGACCTTGATAAGGTTTAGGTATAACTGTACTTTTTGAAATAATTTCTGCAAATTTAATTGCTTCATCTAAATTTTGGGGAATTAACGAAAAACTATTCTTCTTTGTAGCTTTACTCATCACTACCTCCTCAATTAAAAAGGTTATCAACTCTATTAAATTATTATTGATTAGTAATTAATGATTTATAATACTAATATATAGTTAATTATATTTTAATAAAAATTACGAGAAATTAAAAGCTTTTTAAAAAAAATAAGTAAAAATTTATTATTTTTCTAAGTAAATATAGACTTCAGCATGATGTGACCATTTAAATTGATCAATAATGCAAGTTTTTTTTAACCTAAATCCTGCTTTATATAAATATTTTAAATCCCTTTCTAAGGTCACAGGATTGCAAGAAATTATATGTATAAATTTAACATTAGAATTTGAAATTTCTTTAAATTGTGGTTCTGCACCATTTTTAGGTGGATTAATAATTATAGTGTCATAATTATTTAGCTCATTACAGGTAAGAGGATGCTTAAAAATATCCCTTAAATTAAAAGTAATGTTATTAATATTATAATTTAAAATTACTTCATTAATAGAAGATTCTACTTTCTCATCGCCTTCAATAGCCAGAATAGAATGTACGTAGTCGTGAAGCAATAAACTATAAGCTCCAACTCCTGAAAATAAATCGAGTAATTTATTAGATTTATTAAGCGATTCCTTTATTAAATTTGCAACAATTTGATTCGTATCAAAGGAGGATTGTAGAAAATAGTCATTATATTTTACTAAATATTTTCCTATTTCAATATGATCATTTTCAGTTAAAACTATTTCAACATCATTATTAGAATTAAATTTTATTTCTCGTAGTTTTTTTAATTTTTCAATAATTCTATCGTGTAAAACTTCACAGCTTTCAATAGATATAATATTGTGACTATTTTTACGATAAAATCCTATTTCTCCATCTTTAACATGAAACCTAGCTTTCCTCCGAGACTTTTCTGTAACCGGAATAAATTTTATATTAGTATCATTAAATCCAGCCCTTCTTATAACTTCTTTAACTTGATTAACTTTAGTTTTTTGATAAAGTTCAGGGCTTAAATGCTGCATATCGCACCCACCACATATAGTAAAATATTTACAAGGCGGTGAAACTCTATCTTTACTTGAACAAAGAATATTTATAATTTCAGCTTCAATTATTTTACTATTTTCCTTGAGTAACTTTACTTCTAATACATCTCCAATTACTGCAAAAGGGACTATAACTTTTTTGTTACGATATAATCCTATACCATCTCCTTTATATCCTTGTTTTTCAATTGTAATTGTAAATATTTCAGCCATAATATTTTAACTAATTGCTCTTAAAATTTTTTCAATTGCTTTTGGCACACCATTATTTATTACTGAAGATATTATATAATCAGCTACTGACTTAGCCGCTTCATCTCCATCTTCAGTAATAAATAAATGCGCACCTGGTAAATAATCTTTTATTGAACAATCGTTAGTAGATAAATCTGCACTATCTCCAAAAGAAAATATATTTTCACCATTAACCCCTAATTCCTCTGCAAATATCTTTAACCCTAGACCTTTATTTACATAATGATTATTAAATAATAATTTTATAGTTACAATATTATCTAATGTCCTAGTTTTAGGTGAAGTAAGCATTGAAAAATGTAACGGATATTCTTGTGGTAAATTTAAAAGTTTATATAATGCATCTTTAGCGCTTAAGAAATTTTTTTCTTTAGTTATATTAAATGTATTATTAACATAATCTTCAATAAAAGGAATTTCCGCTCTTAATATAACTAAATCATTATATAATTTATAAGCTTCTTCATTTTCGTCTGCATAAATAATATTTTTCTTAACTAAATCAAACCAATCTAAAGGTCGGTGATGGCCTAAGTATTGTTCTAAATTTCTATTTTTGTAAGCGAAATAAATAGCACCATTTTTATGTTTTATATCTAAAAAAGGTATAATATTATTTGAAAACAGTTCCCAAAGCTTATTTTTTAAACTCTCTTCAATTATACCTTCGTTAATTACCTCAATATTATTATTATATTTAATAACCCTACCAGATAAATATATACCTGGAAGCTCTCCTAACATATTTTCTAATGGGTTATAACTTGTAATATCTCTACCTGTATTAATAACGGTAATGATGCTTGGGTTAAATTTTAATTTAGATAGTACAGTAATAACTTCATCACTAACAAAATGTGAAGATATAGCTCTATTAACTATTGTTCTATCACAATCTAAAGAAAATATGATACGATTATTTGGCTTAAAACCCTTTTCTAATAGATAGGATTTTAACTCATCTATTGAAATATTTTCTATTAGTTTGTTTTTTATATTCATTCCATTTTTCAATAAAATTTAAATAACTATCAATAACACAATATAAAACGATTTCAAATGTTTCTGGATAATGATGTAAATGTCTTTTTAATGTGGAAAGATTTACAATATATTCGGCAGCAGCACTTCTAATTTCAATTAAATATTTGTCTTCTTTTGTAATTTCAGCAAATTTTTCAATTGCTTTATCATTTATGTATTTTATCACATTAGGTTTAACGTATGAATCACTTACAAAAAATTTATTATCTTTAAAGTTCACCCTAATATTTTCTTTTAAATGGTTATAGTTTTCATTGCTAGAATATTTGTCACTTCTTAATTTTACAACCCAATGAAACCTTTTTATAAAATTGAGCCATTTACCTAAATCCCATGAAGGATCTTCATTATATTTGATATCCGATAAATCAATTAATTTAATATTATAGTTAATATCCATTGTTATATTAGGTGGGTGGAAGTCTCCATGAATCACTCTTTTATTATTAACTTCTGGCAGATCGTTTAGTATTGAAATAACATTTTTGGTCATTTTTTCAATAGAAGGAATGTAATTATGATGATTATAAATTATGTCTGTTTCCACTATTTCCTTAAGTGAAAGGCCCAATTTATGTATGGTATTATCCTTTATTAAATCTTTTATCCTTTCTTCTGCTCTATCTTTAAACATTCGTGTTTTAGAACTCTTGTTATTAACTTGAATGTCATATAGTTCCTTTAAAGCTAAAAAAACTTTTTCCTGAAATTCTATAAATTCATTGAGATTAAAATCATTATACAGTTTATTCACCGCATCATTTCCTGCATGTGGGTAATTTAAATATTCTGAAATTAATATATTATGTGATGATTCTTTATACATTAATGGTATAGAAGTTAAATTAAATGGCTGTAATAAATTTAAATTTTTTACTTCCAAATCAACTTTTTCACCGGTTTTAATAAATTTTTTCTTACCATCTGCATATTCAGCTATAAAATAAGAGCATTCAGTTGCTCCAAGCGTACTTACAGGAATTATAGTAAACTCTTTTTCCCCATTTTCTTTAAAATAACTAACTATTTGATTTTTATTTAATGGTTTATTATGCGCAAATGCATTAAAAGTTAATAATAATAGGAAATTAATAATCAGTAAAAGTGTTTTAAATGGCATCTAAAAACCTTTCAGTAAAAGGAATATTCTTATTATTTTCTGTAGTTCCTATCACTTTATAAATTAAACCAAGTAGTTTAACTTGATCATTTGGTTCCATTTCAGTTAAATTATAAACACCTAATAATCTTAATAAAAAGCAAGACTTTAGGTATTCCTCAATTTCATTTCTAATACTTAAACCATATTTTGCTTCTGCTAATTTTATCACTTTTTCCAAATATAGTTTTATATGTAAATTGGCTATTTCCTTTCTTACTTTATTTGTTCCAAATTTGTTTACATTATCCATATAAACATATTTTTCGCTAACTATAACCGCTGGATGGATTTCTTTATTACTAAAAGTTTTCATAGCAAAATTAATTGCTTTATTTCTTTTATTTAAATAATTGGAATAATATTTTGGATTAATATAATCAGCTAAAATGCTATTATATACTAAATAAATAACTGAATCTCCTAAAATGCTATTTTCTCCAAATGTTTCCAGATCTATATAATAAAAATTTAACTTATTATTATCTAAAATATCAGTAATAATATTCATTTCATGCCAATCGCCATGAGATAATGCAATCAATCTTTTATTAGCTGGATTTAGGTTATTATGTGCTTTTAATATCAGGTCCTCTAAAGTTTCTTTATAAGCGACTCCGTCAATAACCCATTTCTTTTTTACTAATTTATGCCAATTAATAATTTCATTATCTAATTTAACCTTACTCATGGTGTAAAAGCTTTCTAATCTACCTTCTACATTATCGAGCTTTTGTGTTTGAACCCTGTGAAAATAAAATTCATCATTCTTAGCTTTAGCTATTTTATAATGTAGTGTTTTAGTGGTTAAACCATACATTTGTTCAAATATTTTTTTAAAAAGCGGATAATAAGATTCTTTTTTATTTTCATTATTTTCAATCTCAGCTATTACGTCAATTAATACACCTTTATCTTTTTTAATTTCCTCAATATATGGCTGTACTAATAACGATATATCATCAGACAATACTAAAGCTTCCGACTGAATAACTGGTAGATAATGACTTGCTCTACTGCCATTAAAAAATTCATTTTTTCCTGCTTCTTTTTCAACTAACTTAATAAATTTTTTGCCTTTATTAGTAGTTATAATTGCGCTTATTCCACGTTGCTTAAATATTACTTTATAATTATTTTTACTATATGTGTAACCTGCTCGCTTTAGCATAGCATAAATTAAGTTTCTTACTGTAATCTCATCTTGTTGAATTTGTTTGAAAGAAGAGTCATTACTAAAATGAAATATTGCTGATGGACTTGAGTTAGCATTAATAAATATTAATAGAAAAATAATTAAAATATAACTGCATTTCCTTACATCAATCATTAGAAGCGTCCCGAATAAATAATATATTTTATTAATCTATATTAATATATTATTAAGTGATTTGAATTATATCAACACTTTATTTAAATAATCAGAAAATCTTTATTTTAACTTATATTATTGAATTTTAGTTTTCTGAGTAATCTCAAAATCCATTTCACCTTCATACCACAACATGTTTAACACTTTATCATTTAGAGGCTTCATACAAATTGAATCAATATTTTTTATAAAACATTCAGGATTTCCATCACATTCACGAATAAATTGTTTAACCTTGTTTATATTAAGAACTAAAAACTCTACAATTTCTTTATTTTTAAAATTAAATATGAAGTCTTTTGAAATTTTACAATCTTTTAAAAGTGTTTCTATAGCAATTGATTTGCTAATTAAATAATTTACATATTCTTTTTCTGATTTATTAAAGATATATTCAAATTCAATACCGCAATCAATAAGTAAAGTAACATCAAAGGAATGATCAATTAAAAATCTCATTTCTTCTTTACTATGTCGTTCGATTAAGAAAGCTGGTGAAACACCACATTTATTTATTAGGATTTTAACTTTATATGCTTTTAAAAGTAAAAGATGAAGTTTATCTTTATTTTCTAATGCATAAAAATATCTTATAGGAAAATTACAGTCAAATATTAAGGTTTCAAAATTACTGATATTGTGTAAAATTAGTTCTTTAATTTCTGGCACAATTTTTTGCCATTTTTGTTTGGAAACGAGCCTTATCGCTATTTCTTCTCTGTAAGATTTTTGTTCTTCTAAACTTTCAATTTTTCTAGTTAGCTTTTTGTTAAAGATATTTAAAGATTCAATTACTTGAGTAACTCCATTTTTTTCCCAACCTATTTCGTTAATGTGTATATCAAGTTTATTTATTACCTCATTAATTACCTGATCAATATATTCAATTATTTCTTTTCTAAGCTCTATAATGTTATTTACAGGAGCTGTAATAAAAACCTGAGGCTGTAGAATTATTTTAGCAGTTAAAAAATTTGGATTACGCTTAATATTAAGAATGTTATTTACAAACTGTTTAATTGCTAAAATAATATCCTCTTTATTTTTAGCCTGCTCTAAGCTTATATCACTTACAAGCGCTTTATGGATCTCTCGCTTTTGAAGAACGTTTAGGGTCATA
The DNA here is from genome assembly GCA_017304685.1 of Sphingobacteriia bacterium. Taxonomy (NCBI): domain Bacteria; kingdom Pseudomonadati; phylum Bacteroidota; class Sphingobacteriia; species Sphingobacteriia bacterium. The sequence continues at coordinate 1,041,467 of JAFKLR010000003.1, forward strand.
TAAACTCCTTCATTTAAAACTTTATAAAAAATCAATAAGTTATAAATATTTAATTATTTTTATTATATACATAGTCATTATAAGCATAAGGTATGCCAATTACAGACACTCCTATATAAGTCGTTGAGATATAATAAATAATAATTTTACTTGACCTTTTGAGCTTTTTTTTACATTATATAGGCAAAATTTATACCAATTTAGGGGAACTGTAATGGGAAAAGCAAAAACAGCTAGTAAAAACGACCCGACAACAAGGGAAAAAGCAAAAGATATTTTTTATAATGGCAAAAAAGTGAAACCTGTAAGATTCGTAAGTGAATCAGGAAGCTTTATGGCTGCTGAAGATGAAAGCGGAAATGTTATGACTGATGAAGAAGGCAACCCAATTCCTTGGTCAAATATTACAGCTTAATAGTTATTCTTTTAAGAATAATAAAAAACCCCACTCTAAGTGGGGTTTTTTATTATCAATTACTTGAGTAAATCTATTTTTCTAAATGAGCAACCTGACATATCGGGTTATAGCTTTTATGCCTATGGTCTTCCTCAATTGTTAAAGGAGCTTGTACAATTTCTCTAAATTGCACCTCTTTAGTTCTATATTTTTCCTTAGGATGCAGATCAGTTCTAGCATTTATAAGAGCTTGATATTCTTGAGCGCTAATATATTCATTCTCACAAATATAATTAATTAACTTATGATTAGAATTCCTAATTGCAACCCTTACTAGTCGATTCAAGTTACTTTTATCTTGAAGCTCAAAAAACTGATCTGCAGCTTCTTGAAGAAATTCATAAAAATGATTACTTTTAGCAAAATCATCAATTTTTTCTATTTTTTCTAACTGAACCCATGTTTTTTCGCAAAACTTTACTTCATTTTTCACTAACCACCACGCTTTGTCATAAGCTTCAAAGCTAAGAGCATAAGCTAAAAGAGAAAAACTAGTATCACTTACATTAAAGGAAAGCCTACGTAAGTTTTTTAAATGCTGCAAATGTTCTTTAGTACCAAATCTAATAATAGTTTTTAGGGTTTCTGGCTCAGGTGAAAGCTTTCCATTGATAATAGATTCACAAATTCTTTTAACATATTCAGCACTATTTTCTCTATTAAAAGAAGTAGTAACTTTTTGTTGGTCAATTTTAATAGACCTATTAAGTAATTCATCTATGTGTTTATCTTTTGCAGTCGCGGAAACATGCAAATTAGCTTGTAAAGGGTGTTTTCTTTCAAAGAAAACACTAGTGGAAGGCTTAATAAATTTCGAATCAAATACTTTTTTCGTAGCTTGCTTAAAAAGATTACTTAGCATAGAAACTCCTGAAAATTAGAAAAACAATAAATTTTAATTGAAAAACTTTTAGCACCCAATTGGAAGATCATGCTTAATATTCTTGTTATTAGCTTGATCATCTAATTTACTACGTTTTGACTTACTAAATTCTTTTTTATTAGTCATTTCACTGATTAATTTATCAACTAGATTACGTATATATCCTGGTATAATATATTTAGGAATTTCACCATTACCTTTTGTACACTCGTTTAAAGTATAATTTTCTATATATCTCCAATATAAAATTCTAGGCATACTATTAATTTTGAAATTAAAATCTGTATGAGCAATTTTATTAAATTTTTCTACAGATAGATTTTTAAAAGCTAATGTTAATATATTATAAGCTTTATCATTATTAACTTGCTGCTTACTTACATAATACACTAATTCATGTAAAACAGACATTCCTTGCTTATCCACAATAGCAGAATCTAATCCTAATTTTAAAAAATCTTCAACATATTCAGGCTTTAAAGCTTCTTGACCGTGATTAATCAAATGCCCTACACTCCTACCATCTACTCTAAAATTTATAACTTCCTTTAATAATTCTTTAGAAGAATTATTAAACAGATAATCTAATAATTCATAATGGCGTTTATTAAGTGTTATCTGAGTAATAGCAGCAAGAATTTCAATATCATTATTGACTCTGCTTTTTATTAATAACTCATTTAAAAAATTCTTAAAATATGAATCGTTCATATCTAAGTTACTAATATTTTTAAATATAGTTGTAATAGAATATCTTTCAATACGTGGGTCAATCATATCATGTTTTAACATCAACCATAAAACATCATATCTTTTATTAACAGAAGCTTTTAAAATAAGTGAAATTGAGGAATCCCTTGTTCGAGTTAATTTAAAGAGCTTTTCAAATTGTACTACTTCCCCTTTTTTACATAATAGATAATCAATAGTTTGCTCAGCTGCTTGTTCTTCAATTTCCCTTGCAATCATTGAATCCATTAGTTTACGACTTTTTGATGAAATGAAATCTTTTAAACCAAGGTTAGGTTTAGTTGTATGAAAAGCTATTTTTTGCATAGTTACAGGGAAAACAGTAGGCATAGAAGCACTATTAGATGCGAAAGTTTTTTCTACTAGTCTAGCAAATATTCTTTTCCCAATTTTACTTAACATGCTACCTCACAACTTAATTACATTACTTAAAATTTATAAAATTAATAATTTAGTACGTCAATTAAATTGTAATCAAAAGTTAAGTAATGAATTAATTTTGTGACTTATTTTTTAATAAAGTTGTTCCTAAAAGAGCGGTAATAATTAAACCTGATCCGAGAAATTGCTGGTTACTAGGGATTTCATTAAAAAAGATAAAACCAATTATTACACCAAACACTAATTCAAGATATTGAGAAGCAATCCCAAATTTTGGTAATATTCTTAATGATAATGAGAACAATAAAACTGCAAGCGGTGACATTATGCCTATAAATATTATTGGTATAAGGGATACTTTCCAATTTAAATTTAAATCTGAACCACTTAGTAAAAATAAGGTAACCGCACCAATTAAGTTACAGGTATTTAAAATATATGCGATTTCAAAATCATTATATACTTTTTGAAAATATATAATAAGTCGCGTGATAATGACCCAACTCATTATACTTACAAATAAAAATACTAAACCCATTTTACTTTGTAATTGCACAATATCTTCAGGATTTAAAAATACATAAGTTCCATATATAGCTAATAAAAAGCAGGCATAAAATCCTTTGTTTTTAGAGCCGGGTAATAACATATAAGTTAAAATAGGTGCGCATGAAAAAAATATTATATACCATGAGACCGGAATTTCTTTTAAACACAAAGCTTGTGTTAAGTTATGCGTTGTAATTGTAAAGAATATAGCGCACCAAATCCATAAAGGGATTTGATTAAATTTTCTAAAAGTTCTACGAGTTAAGTAGAATAGTGTAGAAAAGGCTACAATATAGCGCAATAAAAGGAATTGATTTATATTTGTTCCGCTTAAAGCTATTTTACAGAGCGTTGGAAGAAAAGCCCATAAAAAAGTAGCAGTTATACCTGCTGTAACACCTTTAAAAACACTCATTTACGCTTCAACTAAAAGTTTTTTTGGTAGCTTAAATTTAGTATTCTCAATTACACCTTCCATTGTAGAAACGGAAATAGTACCAGAAATTTCTTTTATACGCTCAATTACTTGTTCGACCAATATTTCAGGAGCAGAAGCACCTGCGGTTATACCTACAGCTTTTTTAACATTGCTAAACCATTCAGAAACTATACTTTCAGGACCTGAAATTAAATAGCTTCTAACCCCCATTTCTTCTCCTAGATCGCGAAGTCTATTAGAATTTGAGCTATTTTTAGCTCCTATTACAAGAATCAAATCCACCATATTTGACAAATCTTTTACTGCATTTTGGCGGTTTTGAGTAGCGTAACAAATGTCTTTTAAATTAGGGCCAATTATATTTGGAAACTTGTTTTTTAAAGCTTCAATAATTTCTTTTGTCTCATCAACACTTAAGGTAGTTTGAGTTACATAACCAACTTTATTGGGATCATTAATTTGAATTTTTTCCACATCACTTACTGACGATACAAGGGTAACAGGTTTATTTACTCTACCTGCAGTACCTATCACTTCAGGATGACCTTCATGACCGATAAGGATAATATCATACCCTTTAGCTTCTAAATTTTGAGCTTCTCTATGTACTTTGGTTACCAAAGGGCAAGTTGCATCTATAACATCAAGGTTACGAATTTCAGCGCCATTTTCAACTTCTTCAGCTACACCATGGGCACTAAAAATTGTTACAGCGCCTTCAGGAATTTCTGCCAATTCATCGACAAATATTGCTCCTTTTGAACGTAAACTTTCCACAACATATTTATTGTGAACAATCTCGTGTCTAACATAAACTGGAGGTCCATATTTTTTTAAAGCTTGTTCAACAATATCAATTGCTCTTTCAACACCTGCGCAAAAACCTCTAGGCTGCGCCAATATTACTTTCATTTTACGCTCCTTTTAAAAAATCAGAAGCCGAATTTTTCTTAATATAACTTTCTGATTGCATTTCGTTAAGCCTTGAAATAGTCCTTTGGAATTCAAAAGCCCCTTTTCCATCTAAATAAAGCTCTTCAGGCTTTGTATAAGCATTACAAATTAATAGCACATTATGATTATACATTTGATCAATAAGCATCATAAATCTTTTAGCTTCATTGTGCATTTCTAAGGACATTTTAGGGATATTATTAATAATTATCAAGGCAAATTTCTTACAAATTTCTATATAATCTAGCTGTGATAACGGATTTTCACATAATTCTTTGAAATCTGTTAAAAGAATATTTTTATATGTTTTTCTTAATTTAAGTTCTCTACCCATAACTTCTATAGCTACCGGTTCAAATTCTAAATCTTTAAATACATTTGCAACAATATCATTTAATTTAGTTTCATTTTGTACAAAATATACTTCTTTTAAGGCTTTTATCTTATTCATTCTATAATCTTCAGGACTTGTAAGATTATATACTTCCATTTTCATAAGTAATTGCTCAATAAAATTCCGAAAATGCTCTTTTCCATAGTCTTGCTTGTATAAATCTTCTGGTTCACGGTTAGACGTTACTACGAAAACCATACCTAATTTATAGAATTCTGCAAAAACTCTTGAAAGTATCATGGCGTCAGAAACATCTAAAAGATGCAATTCATCTAAGCAAATTATATCAAAATCTTTACAAAATTTCTCGGCTAAAGCTTGTATAGGATCTGTGATTCCGGTATTTCTATCTTTACTCTTATTTCTAATTACATGAAGGTTTTCATGAATAATTTTTATAAAATCATGAAAATGTATAAATAACTTTCTGTCAGTCTTTACAGATTCAAAAAAAAGCTTCATTAAAAAGGTCTTACCTTTACCTACTCCTCCATAAATATATAGACCCTTAGGAGATTCAATGCTTACGCTAAAAACTTTTCCTAAAATTTTATTAGTAATGCTTGTTTTTCTTTTTTGAAAATGGTCAAAGCGTTTTAGGAGATTATCTAAGGCAATGCTTAGATTTTCCTGCTCTTTATCAAAATTATAATTATTTTGTTTTAAATAATTTTTATATAAATTTCTAATTAATTCTGGCATTTTTATGATTTATTGTACAATATATTCTTCACTCCAATTAATAATATATTTAAAGTAAATCACCAATGCAAATTTTAGGTCATAAACAACAAATTGATTTAGTTTTAAACAGAATTACTGGCGAAAGACCTATTAATAGCTGGCTATTTACAGGCCCAAAGGGTATTGGAAAAGCTACAGCAGCAAAGTTTATTGCAACTAAAGTTTTAAAAACTACCAATATAATTCACCCTGAAATTCTCATTATAGATTCTGATTCTATTCAAAATAAACTTATACCTATTGAAAAAGTAAGAGAAGTTGGGGAGTTTGTGAAACTTACTAGTACAAACTCTGGATTCAAAATTATTATTATTGATGACATTGATTCAATAAGTATAAATGCTGCTAATGCACTTTTAAAGGTAGTGGAAGAACCAAAAACTAACGTTTTTATTTTTCTCATAAGCCATAATGTGCATAAAGTAATTAAAACTATTAAATCACGTTGTGCGATTATAAAATTTTTAGGACTTTCTTCTGATTTATGTACTCAGGTTTTAGACTCAACCCCAAATCTTCCTTCTAGTAATGAAATTATTGATTTAATGACTATAACCGATAATTGTCCGGGTAAAGTTGTAGAATTCATTAATACAAAAGCTTTAGATTTTTATTACAAATTAATTAGTATTATTCTAAATAATTCAAAAATTTTAGATATTAAATCGCTTCCAGAAATAAAACATGAAACTGGCTGGTTTTTAATTACAAGATTAATTAATATTTGTTTAAAATTACATTTAAATGTTCCAGTTACTCTTACCCATTTTGAGGAAGAAAATTTACCGAAAATAGCTAGTAACCTTGATAAATTTAATTTATTTAATTTATCTAATGAAGCTAATATATTACTAAATGATTTACAAAGAATTAATATGGATTATAATCAAGTTATTTTCTTAGTAACAAAGATGTTTGAAAGGAAACAATAGATATGTCGAATACCTTTTATATTACTACTCCAATTTATTACGTTAATGACGTTCCACATATTGGACATGCTTATACAAGTATAGCTGCAGATGTAATGGCCAGATACCACAGATTAAATGATGAGAAAGTATATTTTCTTACAGGTACAGACGAACATGGTCAAAAAGTTGCGAGCTCAAGCCAAAAAAATAATATGACCCCTCAAGAATTTACTGATTTTTATTCAGGTAAATTTCGTGAAATGTCAGGAAAATTAAATCTTTCAAATGATGATTTTATTAGAACTACTGAAAGCAGACATAAAAAAGCTGCGCAAGCCTTTTGGAATAAATTAAAAGATAATGGTCATATTTACCTTGGATCATACGCTGGCTGGTATGCAATAAGAGATGAAGCTTTTTATCAAGAGTCTGAACTTGTTGACGGTAAAGCTCCAACAGGTGCTCCTGTTGAATGGGTAGAAGAGCCAAGCTATTTCTTCTCATTATCAAAATTCCAAGACAAGTTACTTAAATTTTATGAAGAAAATCCTAATTTTATTTGGCCAAAATCTAGAAGAAATGAAGTAATAAGTTTTGTTAAATCTGGTTTAAAAGATCTTTCGGTTTCTCGTACAAGCTTTTCTTGGGGAGTACCTGTTCCTAATGACGAAAAACATGTAATGTATGTTTGGCTTGATGCTTTAACTAATTATATTTCTGCGCTTGGTTACCCTGATGAGAGTTCAGATCTTTATAAAAATTTCTGGGATAAAGCAGTGCATTTAGTAGGGAAAGATATTTTAAGATTCCATGCTGTATACTGGCCTGCTTTCTTAATGGCAGCTGACCTTCCTTTACCAAAACAAATTATAGCCCACGGATGGTGGACAAATGAAGGACAAAAAATTTCTAAATCTCTTGGCAATGTTATTAATCCATATGATTTAGTTAATTTTTTTGGCTTAGATCAAACCCGTTATTTTTTACTTCGTGAAGTACCATTTGGAAATGATGGAAATTATGCAAAGCTAAATGCTATTAGAAGAATTAATAGCGAATTATCAAATAACATAGGTAACTTAAGCCAACGCACCTTATCTTTCCTAAATAAAAATTGTGGCGGAATAATTCCAAATAAACGTGATGAAGATAATTTAAGTAACGAAGTTAAAAAACTAGTTGAAGAATATCACAAAAATTTTCTTAACCATGAATTCAGTGAAGCATTAGAAACAATAATTAACATTGGTAACCTTGCAAATGCATATATTGATGAAAAAGCTCCATGGAAATTAAAAAAAGAAAATCCAGAACTTATGGAACATTCACTTTACCATTTAATTTTCTCTATTAAAGTTATTGGTATTTTGCTTATTCCTTTCATGCCAAGCCTTGCAACTAATATGCTTGATTTACTTTCAATTCCAGAAAATGAAAGAAATTTCAAAAATATTTTCAACGAATTACAAACTGGTATCATCTTACCAGAACCTAAAGTAATTTTCCCTAAATTAGAAGAGCAAGAAGCAGTTATTTAACTGCTTCTTCGTCAACAAAAAATTTAAAATATCTTTTACATAAATTTTATTTTTACTTTTTATAAAATGAATTGTAATATTAATTATATAATTGATATTAAAGGTATTTTAACCATTAAATCATTATAAATATATAAAATTTCTTTTGCCTTATTTTAGAAATTTACTCGCCTTACTGTATAAATTAAATTTTACTTGGAGGGTTTATCATGAGTAACAGAACTAACAATTTAACTTTAGAAATAAGTTTAGATCAACAATTTCACAAAAAAAATGATGATGAAACGCATCAATATAAAATGCCTCTACATTCACATTTGTTAGATACGCCAGAGGATGATGAAAAAGCTGGTCGTATAGATGATTCCACACCTTATGCACCTGGCGCAGGTGGCGAAGTTGGTATCGGTAATAAAAGATAAGGAAATTATCTTTATAATAATTTATTTAATAATGGAGATTATTTATGAAATCTATATTTAAACGTTCCTTTTATGTAGCTTTAACATTAATTACTTTAAATGGTTTAGCTTCAGATTCAATAGCGCAACCTGCAAATAATGAAGATGTGGCAAAACATTTACAAACACTAACTCAATATGAAATTGATGGCTCATTTATTTTAAGTCAAGCTATCGATAACGTTAAAAATAAAGCATTAAAAGAAAAACTCACAAAAATGAAAGTTGAATGTGAGAGAAATATAAAAGACTTAGCAGCTTTAACTCATGAATATGGTAGAGAAGCACCTATTCATTCACGTGATTTTAAAGGATTCTTTATGCAAGGCTATGCAGCAATGCGTGGACTTGTTAGTGACAAAGGTGTAATGAGTGCTTTACATACTAATTCAAAATTAATTTTAAATGCTTTTGAGGAAGCTTTAAATTCTGATTTACCAGACCATGTAAAAACTAGATTACAAAGAATTTATAATACTAAAAAATCCCATTTAGATTACTTTGCAAGCCAAATGTAACTAAATAAATTAAAATAGGCTGGTAATTCTAACTAGCCTATTTTAATTTATTTATTAGCTAAAATCTTTTCAACCTCAGTATAACAATATTCAAAATTGAAAGCATCACCAGGCGATTGTCGTAAAAAATCTTCAAATAAAGGTTGAAGTTTAATTGATAAATCAACTTCGGGGTCGCTTCCTTTTTTATAAGCACCAATTCTTATAATTTCATTCATATCATTATAAGTTGCCATAATTTGACGTGATTTTTGAACTAGCGCATATTCTTCTTTAGTATTACATCCAGGCATTGTACGAGAAATACTTTTAAGAACGTTTATTGCTGGAAATCTTCCTCTTTCTGCTATTTCTCTATCTAATATAATATGCCCATCTAATATACCTCTAACAGCATCGGAGATAGGCTCATTCGTATCATCCCCTTCGACAAGTACACTAAATAATCCTGTAATATTACCTTGTTCTGAAGTTCCAGGCCCTGCTCTTTCTAATAATTTTGGTAATTCAGAGAATACTGTTGGCGTATAACCTTTTGTAGCTGGGGGCTCACCACATGATAAACCTATTTCTCTTTGAGCCATCGCAAACCTGGTTACACTATCCATCATAAGCAAAACTTCTTTTCCTTGATCTCTAAAATATTCAGCAACCGACATACTTAAAAACGCTGCTTGCTTTCTAAGTAATGGAGATTCATCACTAGTTGCAACTATTACTACAGCATTTTTTAAACCTTCAGGCCCTAAGTATTCTTCTATAAATTCCTTAAGCTCTCTTCCTCTTTCTCCAATGAGTCCAATTACCTTAACATCCGCTTTAGAATATTTCGTAATCATTGCAAGTAGCATTGATTTTCCAACACCAGATCCTGCAAAAATACCCATCCTTTGGCCATAGCAACAGGTTGTAAAAGTATTTAGTGATTTAATTCCTAAATCTAATTTTCCTTCAACTCTCCTTCTTTTATGCGAAGAAGGTGGATGAGCTTTTAAATTATAAGCAAGATTACCAAATTTAATTCCACCTAATTCATCAATTGGTTCTGCATTTGCATTAAGAATTCTACCAAGCCATGAATCATGTGGAAAACAATTACCTTGCTCAGATAAAAATTCAATTTTATTACCAGCGGCAATTCCTTGAACATCTTCATAAGGAATAAGCTTAACTTTATTATTTTCAATACCTACAACTTCACAAAGTATTTTATGATTTTGATGCGCTTCAATTAAGCACCTTGCACCAATTCCTGCAATTCCAGCAAGTCCTTCTCCTTCAATTAAAAGCCCTTTAACTGAAGTAACAAGTCCATATATTTTATAATTTGGAATGCTATTAATATCACTGCCAAGCTGGGTGAAATCAACCATTTATTACTCTTTAAAATTATTTATCAAAAATAAATTTATTCTAAAATGAGTAAAATTAAAAGAAGTTTTAATATTTATAAAAAGAGTTTTGCATAAATATTATATACAAAACTCTTTAAAGATCATGTAGTTTCAAGCTGTTGAACTACTTTGAAATCAATTTTATAAACGTCAAATAAACCTGAAGTGTAGAAAATAATTATTAGAATTATCCCCACAATTTTTAGTAAAAATCCTGCCTTTGCCATATCTTTACCATTCAAATGGTCATTGATAAATACAAATGAATTTGGAGGAGTTGCAATTGCAAGCATAAATGAAAGAGATAGAGTAAAGGTCGCAATTAACGATACAATTAATGGATTAAAACCAAGCGCAATACATAAAGCTGCCATAATTGGTATTACAGAAACTGATAAAGCCGTATTATTTATAAACTCAGTGATAATAGCTATAACAATTACGGAAATTAATATAAAACTTAATTGTGTAATTTTACCATTAGCTTTTACAAAATTGCCGATAACTTTGAAAATTTCTAAGTAATTTATTGCACTACTAATTGCTATACCACCACCAAATAATAATAAAATTCCCCAGGGTAGTTTTTCAGTATCTTTCCATTCTAAGAGAAATTTACCTTTCGTTAAATTAATAGGCGTTACAAATAATAACAATCCACAGAATACAGCAATAATTTCATCATTTATTTCAAAAGTTGTGGCATTAGCTAAAAACGGCCTTACAATCCAAAGAAAAATTGTAAATAAGAAAATAACTAATACTTTTACTTGGCTATTAGTTAAAAAATATTCTGCAAATTCTTCTTTAATGTAATGATCTAATGAATCGAATCTAAATTTTGAGCGAAAAAGTATTTTCGTTAGAATTATCCAACCTGCAAATAGCATTATTACTGAAAATGGGATACCAAAATATAACCATTTAACAAAACTTATATCTACTTCAAAAGATTCAGCAAAAAAACTTGCAAGAATAATATTTGGTGGACTACCTATTACAGTTGCAGTTCCTCCAATAGTAGCCGCATATGGAATACTAAGTAATAAACTTGTAATAAAATTAGTTTTATATTTATTGTCTTCAACAGTATTTCCAAGCATATTTATTATACTAATAGCAATTGGAAGCATCATCATACAAGCTGCTGTATTACTCATCCACATACTTAAAAAATACGTAGCAGACATCATACCTAATACTACTTTACTTGGATCAAAACCTATTACTTTTATAGCTCTGTATGCAATAAAACTATGAAGATTATGCTTTTCTAGCGCAATAGCTATAAAGAAACCTCCCATGAATAAAAATATATAAGGGTTACCATAAGCGCTAAAAGTATCGTATGAACTTAACACACCTGTTACAGGATAAAGTACTGCTGGTAAAAGAGCAGTCACAGCGTATGGTACCGGCTCAAATACCCACCAAATAATCATAAAGCTCGTACAAGCAAGAAATTTCCATACGGGTAGTGGAATTATATCTGGATTTGGAGTTAACATAAGGCTTGTAAAAACTAATGGACCTAAGAATAAACCAATTAGCTTAGTATAAGAAATGTATTTTTGCATTTTAACCAGTGAATAATATTTACACTTATTAAAATTTAAATACATTTTTCAAATTATTACAAGGAATTTATTTTAAAGTTCTACTTTCATAAGGTAAGTTTTATAAATCAATTTTTTGATTTCTAACTAGACATTATTTGTTATATAAGCTATCCTAAATTACATAATTCTTAATAATTTAACTAACTATGACTAACAAAACTCCTCTTAAATCTCTTATTATTGGAGCTATAGGTATCGTCTATGGTGATATTGGTACTAGCCCTTTATATGCTTTAAAAAATTGCTTTTTAATAGGTAATTTGCCCGTAAATGACATGAATATACTTGGACTAATTAGTATGTTTATTTGGACGTTATTTTTAGTCGTAACGATAAAATATGTTTGCTTAATTTTAACTATAAATAATCAAGGTGAAGGTGGAACATTAGTCATATCCTCACTTTGCCGCAAATTAAAAATAGGAAAATATCGAATTTTTCCTCTTGCTCTTGGAATAATTGCAACTTCTTTATTTTTTGGCGAAGGAATTATTACCCCTGCCATTTCTGTTTTAAGTGCGCTTGAAGGAATAGAGGTAATTTCTCCATCACTTGAACCTTATATAATGCCGTTTTCCTTAGTTATTCTAACTCTTCTTTTCTTTTTTCAAAAACACGGCACTGGAAAAATAGGTTTATTTTTTGGTCCTATAATGGTTTTATGGTTTATTACTTTAAGTATTTTAGGTATCTATAACATCTTTCAAATGCCAGAAATATTAAAAGCTTTCAATCCATATTATATTGTTAATTTTATGATCAATAATGGTTTCACCGGTCTTTTAACTATTGGTGGAATTATATTAGTTATTACAGGTGTAGAAGCGTTATATGCTGACCTTGGTCATTTTGATAGATTTTCCATCTCTCTTTCATGGCACCTTTTTATTTTTCCTGCTCTTATTTTAAATTACTTAGGTCAAGGCGCTCTCTTATTAAACTCACCTGAAGCAATAACAAACCCATTTTATCATTTAGTGCCAGAAACACTTTTATACCCCTTAATTATATTCGCCTCTATTGCCACAATAATTGCTTCTCAATCGGTTATTTCAGGAGTATTTTCAATTGCGTGGCAAGCAACTTTAAGAAATTATTTGCCGAAAATGAAGGTAGTTTTTACCTCTTCTAAAATGGGGCAAGTTTATCTTCCAGTTGTAAATTATATACTTTATTTCCTGACTATAGGCGCTGTACTTAAATTTAAAACTTCGGAAAACTTAGCGGTTGCTTACGGTTTAAGTGTAGCTGGGGTTATGCTAATTAGTACAATTTTAGCATTCCTTCTTGCTTGGAAAGAATGGAAATGGAATAAATTTAAACTAGGTTGTCTTTTTATTCCTTTATTTTTCTTAGACACTACATTTGTTTTAACCAATTTTATTAAATTGTTTGAGGGTGCGTGGTATACAGTTTTAATAAGCGCAATAGTAACTTACACTATAACAGTTTGGATTAAAGGTAATGCCTTAATAAAATATAAAAACTTACTTATCAATAAACATTTAGATACATATTTACCAAATTACCAACAAGGATTTCCTATTCATTTACCGCACACTGCAATATTTATGAGTAAATTTATTCATAAAATACCTAATTCCTTACTAATACATTTAAAACATAATAAATTATTACATAATAAAATTATTTTTATTTCAATTTGTCCTCAAAGCGTTCCACGTGTCTCTCTAGAAAAAAAATTTACTGTAGAGAGAATTAATATTAATTGGTTTAGAATATTAGTAAACGTTGGCTTTAAAGAGATCATTGATTTCGATAAAATGATTGAAGTTGCAAGAGAACATCATATTTTAGGTGAGCAGGAAGAAGTTTCAATTTTCTTTAGTCGTAGTATTCCTATCTCTTCTACATCAGGAACTTTAAATGGGTTTTCAGAAAGATTTTACATTTTCTTATATAATAACGCTCTTTCACCTCATGAGTTTTATAAAATCCCACACGATCAAGTAGTAGAACTTGGGGTCAGATTTCAAATATAATTTTTGAAACGTAAGATTTAAACTATATTAAATAATTCTTTAAAATTCTTTGTAGTAATTTCTGCCACTTCATTTACATCAACTTCTTTTAATCCAGCTAAAAATTCGACTACATGTTTTGTATACCCAGGTTCATTACGTTTGCCACGATGAGGCGTTGGCGCAAGATATGGAGCATCAGTTTCAACTAATAAATTTTTAAGAGAAACGTTTTTTATTGTTGCTTGTAATTCTTTAGCATTTTTAAAAGTTATAATACCTGAAACAGAGATATAAATACCTAATTCTAAAGCAGCTTCACATAAATTTTGAGTACCTGTAAAGCAATGAAGAAGCCCTTTAAACTTCCCTTTTTTCATTTCTTCTCTAAGTATATTTATTGTATCCTCTTCAGCATCACGCGTATGAATAATCACCGGCTTACCAGTTAAACGCGCTGCTTCAATATGATTTTTAAAACTTTGAATTTGTTTATCTTTATCAAAAGGTTCATGGTAGTAATCAAGCCCTGTTTCTCCAAAACCTATTACCTTTGAATGATTAGATAGTTCTAATAATTTTTCAACGCTTACAATTTCTGCTTCTATTACATTACAAGGATGAACTCCAACCGAACAATAAATATTACTATATTTTTCGGCTATCTGTTTAATTTCCTCAAACTCCGAAAGACGAGTGCAAATTGTTTGCATTATTTTTACACCGTTTTCTTCAGCTCTATTTAAAACTTCAGAAAAATCATTTGCAAAATCATCAAAATTTAAGTGGCAATGGGAATCAACTATGAACATATCTTATTAATGTAATTAATTATTTTTTAGGGATTATATAGTGGGGCAATTAAGCTGTAAATATAATGATATAATTACTTATATAAAATCATTTAACATATTGAATACTCATAAAAATTAAGAGTAATTTGACAGAAAATTTTTGATTTGTTAATTTAGGCTTATGTATAAACTTTTACTGGAATTTGAGTTTATACATATCTTACTAATAATATCTGCGCAGATAAAACATAAGATTTTAATTTAATTAAAATAGGCTAGCCTATGCCAAAATCACTTCATGATTTATGGTTATTTTCTAACCCCAAGCGCTTTTTCTTCGAGTTTTTTCACTTCATCTCTTAGACGAGCAGCTTTTTCGAATTCAAGATCAGATGCAAGTTGTAACATTTCTTTGCGTTTTTTATCAATAAGTTTACCAAGTTCATCGATATTAATTTCATCATCTTTAGATCTGGTAAAGTTAGAATGTTCTGAAATATATTTGCTAATAGATGCAGGATTAATACCATGTGTTTTATTGTATTCCATCTGTAATTCTCTTCGCCTTTTGGTTTCACTAACCGCTTTGTCAATCGATTTAGTAATATTATCGGCGTAAAGAATTACTCTACCATTAAGATTTCTAGCAGCGCGTCCAATCGTCTGAATAAGAGAAGTTTCTGACCTTAAGAAACCTTCTTTATCAGCATCGAGGATGGCAACCAATGCGCATTCCGGTATATCAAGCCCTTCTCTAAGAAGGTTAATACCTACAATTATATCGACGTCCCCTCTTCTTAAATTATTTATAATCTCAACTCTTTCTAAAGTTTGAATATCAGAATGTAAATATGACACTTTAAGGCCTATATTACTTAAATAACCTGTTAAATCCTCAGCCATTTTTTTAGTTAAAGTTGTGACTAAAACTCTTTCGCCTTTTTGTACAGCATCATGGCATTCTTTAAGCAAATCATCAACTTGGTGAGTTGCAGGTTTAATAATACAAAGTGGGTCAATAAGTCCTGTTGGGCGAATAACTTGCTCAACATATTTTCCACCTGTTAGTTCAAGTTCATATTTACCAGGTGTTGCTGAAACAAAAACAGTAGTTCCTCTTAATTCATTCCATTCTTCAAATTTAAGTGGCCTGTTATCTAGTGCTGAAGGTAATCTAAACCCATGCTCTACAAGCGTTGTTTTACGCGATCTATCACCATTATACATCCCTCCGATTTGTGAAACTGTAACATGGCTTTCATCAATAAAATATAGTGTATCTTTTGGTAAATATTCAAACAACGTCGGTGGTGGGTCACCCGGTCTTCTACCTGAAAGGAATCTTGAATAGTTTTCAATACCCTTACAACTACCTGTTTCAATCATCATTTCAATATCAAACTGAGTTCTTTGCTCTAACCTTTGCGCTTCAAGTAATTTTTGAATTGTTCTAAAATGATCTAACCTATCTACTAGCTCATGCTTAATATTTGTAATTGCTCTTTGCATTGTATCAACTGGTGTAACATAATGCGAACTTGAATAAATTACTGCTTGTTTAAGCTTAGCTTCTTTTTTACCAGTAATAATGTCAAATTCAGCGATATAATCTATCTCATCACCAAAGAAACAAATTGACCAACCTTTCTCAGAATAGTGAGCGGGAATAACATCGACATTTTCTCCTCTTACTCTAAAAGTACCGCGCTTAGCTTCAAAATCATTACGGTTATATTGAAGTGCAACTAATCTTTTTATAAATTCTTCTCTATTTAACTTTTCACCTTGCTTAATGTGCACGGCCATACCTGAATAAAGGTCGGGCGAGCCAAGACCATAAATACAAGAAACAGAAGAAACTATAATACAATCTCTTCTTTCAAGAGCGGAGCGTGTGGCCGAATGTCGCATAAGATCAATCTGCTCATTTATTTGCGCAGTTTTTTCAATATAAACATCTGATCTTGGAATATAAGCCTCTGGCTGATAATAGTCATAATATGAAACGAAATATTCAACTGCATTATGAGAAAAAAAGGTTTTCATTTCATTATATAATTGAGCAGCAAGTGTTTTATTATGCGCCATTATAAGAGCTGGACGTTGTAACCTTTCAATAACATTGGCCATAGTAAAAGTTTTACCAGAACCGGTAACACCAAGCAAAACTTGGTTTCTTTCCCCTTTTAAAATACCTTCACAAAGTTGATCAATTGCCTTTGGCTGATCCCCTGCTGGTTTGTATTCAGATTCAATTTTAAATTTATTGTGCAATGTCATAAAAGGTAATCAAAACTTATTAGTAATATTTAATACTAACATGGCTTTTTAAAGCAAGAAAAGTCTTTTTAGCTTAACCCTATCTAAAAAATAACATTTTTATAAAGATTTAGTTAAGGATTGACAATTTATTAATAATTATGTATGTTAACTTAAAATTTTATAAGGTTAAATTATGACTAAATTTGTTGATTATGTAAAATATCATCAGGAAAAAATATTAAAGTTAGAAGATATTCATATCACTGAAGGTCCTAACACCATACGTCTCTATTCAGTAGTATCAAATGTTGATTTAGAAGTTATTCAAAAAGAAGGTTTAAAATCAAAGCTTCAGTTAAGTAAAGAAGGTAAAGTAAAAGTTCCCAATTATAATTTTTTTTACGAACGAACCTGATTTTATTTATTTTCAATATATTCCTGAAGAAAGATTAAAATATTTTTCGGATGTAAATATGGTATCGATTTTAGTCAATGTTAGTAAAACTTTTGTTTTTAACAGGGAATTTAGACCCCATTCCGATTTAAGAAGTTATATATCCTCTGCACATAGCCTTGAAGAATATATAGCTAATAAACAACAAGCAAATGAGTTAAGAAAAGATCTAATGCCTGGAAAATATATAATATTTCATCCTTTAAGTTCCATACCATTTAGTGTCAGCGTAAATGATAAGAGAGTTCAAGGAGACAAAAATAGCCTTTATTTGTACTTAAACGAAGTATTAGTCCATGAGAATATAATTCCTCCACAATTATTAGCATTTCATCCAAAACAAATAAATTTAGAGGAAAATTATGGAATTAAATTTAATGATGATTTTTCCCAAAAAGATATATTTTCTGCATCATTACCAACTAATTATCGTGCACAAATAACCTCAAATTATTTTAAAGAATCAGAGGTAAGAAATGAAAATGGTTTATTTAGATTTGTAAATAAAGCTACAGATCAAAAACATAAAAACGTTCTACAAAATGACTGGTATACAAGTTTTGCTGAAAAGATAAAAATGAATCAAGGACTTCGTAGCAAACTATAAGATTTAATAGTGTAATAGCCTTAATTATACATTTTCTTTAAGCGTTTCAATTAATACTTTCATATCATCATTTAATTCTATTTCAAACTGCATTGGTTCATTAGTTTCTGGGTGAATGAACCCTAGGCTAAACGCATGTAAAGCTTGACGTTTGAAGGTTTCGATTGAAACTTTAACTTCTTCTGGAAGAGCTTGCACTCCCTTACCTCTCTTACTTCCATAAGTTTTATCGCCTATAATAGAATGGCCTATATGAGTCATATGAACCCTAATTTGGTGAGTTCTACCAGTTTTAAGGCTACATTCAACTAATGAAAATCTATCATCTAAATAAATTTCAATTACTTTATATTCAGTAATTGCTTCCCTTCCTCCAGATTTCACAACTTTCATTTTTGTGCGGTTAATTCTATCTCTTGCAATTTGGGTTGTAATTACTCCCTTTTTAGGAGAAGGTACACCATAAACCAGCGCATAATATTTTCTAGAAAGTTCACGAGTTTTTAATTGATTTGATAATGAATGATGAGCTTTATCATTTTTTGCAATAATCATAAGTCCACTTGTATCTTTATCAAGTCTATGCACAATACCCGGACGTAATATACCGCCAACCCCAGATAAATTATCACCAACATATGCAACTAACTCATTAACAAGTGTATCTTGATAATTACCAGCACCTGGGTGCACAGTAACAAAGGGCGGTTTATTTATAACAATTAAATCCTCATCTTCAAATATAACATCAAAACTTTGGCTATTTTTTGGGATTATATTAGTTGGTTCTGGCGCAGGAAGATTTACAACAATTTCACTTATATTTGAAAATTTTTGCGAAGGGTCTTTTATTATAATATTATCAACTAAAACTTTTTCATCATTAATAAGTTTTTGAATTCTAGACCTTGAAATATTTTTTTCAATTAATAGTTCACTTAAAATCTTGTCTAACCTCTCTCTACTTGGTAAAATTATATGATTAAACTTTAAAATGTTATCCATATGCATCATAATGACAATATTAATAAAGAGATCGACTCAAAATACCTAAAAGGTTTAAGAGTTATTGTAGCTGTAATGTCAATTGTCCTTGCCGTTGGTAGCATGACTCTACTTGGCTTAGTTTTTTTTAAGTTAACTAAAAATACTACGGAGGCAAAACTAGTCGAATGTTTAACAAAAGTAAACAAAATTGTACTACCTGAGGGTACCGAACAAGTTTTAATTAGTTATGGTAAGATATTAGTTGTTAAGAAAGAAGGAAAGGAAAAGGTGATTATAGATTTCGATCCATGTAAGGTAAAATAAAGAATGCGAATAGAATCAAATAAACCTGTAACTTCAGTTTCAGGGGTAAATAAAGGTAGTAAAAACAAAGGTGGAACTGGCTTTTCAGATGCACTTAGCAAAGCCCAAGCAGAAAAGCTTTCAAGCCAGCAAAATATTCAGGCCACACAAAGCATCTTTATTATTCCCGATATAGCCGATGAATTAACTAAAGAAAAGAAAAAGCGTGTAATTTCAAACGCTAGAGATGTGTTAAAGGAATTAAATAGCCTCAAAACTGCTCTTTTAAATGGTCGCTTAAGTGAGGAAAATTTGATTAATATTGAGAATCAATTACTTAAGTTAAAAGAGGAAAATTCTGACGATCCTAAATTAATTCAAATAATCAATGATATAGAAATTAGAGCGGCAGTTGAATTGACAAAATTTGGTAAATAAGTTGAACGGTAATAAAATACATGTTAATATGTTACTTAGGTATATATTAATGTGTTAATAAGCAATGCATCCAGATTTAAAATTTAATAAAATCAAGAACTTATTGATTAAACTAATCGATGATTATGAGATTAATGTTAGTCACATAGGTAAAAATTTAGCATTTTTTACTGAAAATGTTGAAGAACTTAAGGCTGAAGCTTTAAGCGAATATATAAAGAATAATGATTTAAGCATAAGTAAGACTAAGGAGCTTAGAAAAAGGCTTGATTTCCATCTTAGCACTGCTTTCTTAACTCAGCTTTCTGATGATGAAGAAACCTATATTGAATTAATTACCTCTGATCTTTATAGCTATATTACCTTTTCTATGGAAATGGTAGTTATGGCTTTCAGATTATTAGAAAAAGTTTCAAAAAACAAAATTTTAGAACTTAAAAATGACCGACGTAGCTTTGAAAGTTTAAAGAAAATTGTTAATAAAATGGTACAGGGTGATTCTTTAACCGAAGCTGAAAGCTTTGCGATATTTAGCAACTATAAGACTATTGAAAAAAATATTGGTAGTATTATCAATAATTTAAAAGAACATTACAGTGAGGAATTCAGAATCAACTTATTTAAATTTAAAGTTAATGATGATTTCTTTAAATACGTTACAACCAACTCGGTAAATGATGAAAATTACGATGTTAGTTTTGACGAGCATTTAACTAATATTGCCACTATTTACAAGAACTTAATTGATAAAAATCTTATTTCTTGTATAAGTGATTATTATATAAGTAAAGATACTAAAACGAGCCATATATCGAACGATGAAAGATCGAGTGAATTTTTACAAACTCTTTTAGTCGCAAATCATTAATAAAAGGTAGGGTTTTATGCCTCGCGTAAAAAAATTAAATTACCAAAAATTAAATGCTGAAGATAAGAAGAAATATCAGTTTGGTGCATTAGTCGCAACTTATATGCAACAAATGACTTCAGAAAAAGGATTGGACGCCTCTACCCTCTTTAGATTAATGAAATTTAAGGAAGAGTTACAACATATCCCTTCTTATTGGGATAAAGATGCAGTTTTCATGGCAGGGTTTGATAACGTTGACCGTAAAAATAAAAACTATGGCGAATTATTTAGAAATAATCCTGAA
This sequence comes from Sphingobacteriia bacterium, assembly GCA_017304685.1. Lineage (NCBI taxonomy): Bacteria > Pseudomonadati > Bacteroidota > Sphingobacteriia > Sphingobacteriia bacterium. The sequence continues at coordinate 1,062,443 of JAFKLR010000003.1, forward strand.
GATATAAATAATGCTAAAATCGCTCTTTTAAATACCTTATTAAGTACAATACATCCTTATCTCGATCATGTCGAAGAAGGTTTAGAAGAAAAAGGAATTTTAGAAAAATTTAAAAAACATCATGCTATTAGGTTATTTACGGAAGCTCAAGGTACAGATTACTTCTTGACTCCTGAATATAATCAATATGCAAGTCCTTTATCTTCATCAGATATGTTTGCTATTACTATAATAAAATATTCAATATTTTTCTCAATGAAAGCTCCAAGCGCATTAACAAGTGGTTATATTGATTATATTGCAAAACCTTTACTTAACCTTACTGGCTTAAGTGATGACACTAAAAAAGTTATTGGTGATTTCTTAGATGTTCCAAAATACGCTTTAAAACCTTTAGATATAGCAGCCAATATTTCCCTCAGTACAGTTTCATTTGTGCAAGCACAAGTAGCTCTTGCTAATGCCGTTCAGTACGAACATATGCCATTATTAAAAGCATCTGAGAAAGTAAAAGAAATTACAACAACATGGCTTGAACTAAGAGAAGAAAATAAAGAAGAAGAAAAAGCAAAAACAAGATTTAATAGATTTAAAAAGCAAAAAAATATTGATAACGTTGATACTAATAAATTTGCTGAAATTGAAAGCGACCATCCTACTTTCCAACAAGCTAATCGTGATTTGTTAAATAAGACATATACTAAGGCTTTCGATAGAAATTTCCGCACCCGTCTTGAAGCTCAGCGTAAAGAAGCTCGAAAAGGTCACGGCAGACAGAATCCATAATACAAATTATATTTATAATATTTAGATAGAGTAATTATATTATTTATAATTACACTATCTGTTTTTAAAGACTAACATAAGATTGTGTTAATTTTTTTTGTACCATTTCCGTTACTGGTTCTTTAGAAAGTGTATTATTAAATATTGGGACTATATTAGAAGTGCTTAAAGTATCTTTAATAAACCTTTTGTTATAAATTGACCTCAATAACATTCCTAAAATAACAGATAAAGCAAACAAACATACCATTTGAACAGCAAAATTAAACCATTTTATTGGATTAGGATTAGGGTTTGTTCGATTAGAATCATTATTATTTACTGGATTTAAATTATTTTCTGTAGTTTCAGGAACATTAGTAATTTTATTAATTTTAAGTTTACCCTTAGAATATAAAGATAATTGTTTAGCTAAATCATCAGCATCTTTATTAGATAAGTCTAAGTAATCAATTGGTGTTTTCTTATTATTATCAACCGGGTTGCAATCAAAATCTAGGCTTTCCATTAATTGTATAAATAAATTAAACACTAAATTACGAGCATTAATTTTTAAATTACTTTCTTTTACCTTACCTGTTTCTTGGCTTGCTTGCTGATAAATATCATTGTAAATATCAATTATAAGATGAAAGGCCGTTTTGTTCTCATCATCAGGCTTATTAAGCTTAATTCCGCTATCCCTTAACAATATTAGAATATCTATATAATTTTTTCCCAACACAATATTATTCATGGTCTTTTGATTAAAAATGCCAATTATAAGGTAATGTAAAAGTGTCCCATTATTATATTTAGTGTTTAAATAATCAACTTTCTTTTCAGGCTTAATTTTATTGAGAAGCAATTTAACTTCATCTATCCACCCATTTTGAACAGCTCTTAGAATTAGTAGAGGAGAGGTTCTGTGATATTCGTAGTTTAAAATTTCTTCATCTTTCAATTGTTCTTTAAAAAATGTTTGTATTTCTAAGTTTTCGTTACTGCTCCTTTGAATATTTGCCCAGTCTTGAAGGAGATTATACCTATCCTCAACTGATAAATTAGGATTAATATAAATTTCTTTAGCTTGGTTCATCATGATTAGAAAACCTATTTATTTATTAATTAAATTACTAATTATCCATTAAAAGTACGATATATCTAAGTTATTTATTAATCAAATAAATTATTAATTTATAACCCTATTATAGGATTTATAAAGATTTAGCCTTTTTGTTTGAAATTCCTTAAGATTTGATAATATTGATATATAAATATTTTTTAATTAATATTTATTAATTTATTAACTATACATTGACTTTTAACCCTTTTTTAGCTATTATTAATTAAATTATTTTATATTGATGGTATTGATTATGGCAATGGCTAAAGATTGTTACACTATTACTAGTGATTATGAAGAAAATTTTTTATTTATTAATAACAAGAGTGTCGATGCAAAGAGTGATAAAGTAGAAGTAACAAATTTACAAGATTTGAATAACCTTACTCAACTTATAAATTTAGATTTATCAGATGTTTCTAATTTTGATGATTTATCATATATAAGCAAATTAAGGCAACTTGAAAAATTAGCTTTAAACAATTGGGATAAAATAAAAAATAAAAATTTATTAAATGAATTGACTAACTTAGAAACTCTTAGAATTATCGGAGATAGTTTCAATATTTCGGATATTACGAAGCTTACTAAATTAAAATACTTATACTTTTCTTTTAAAGATATAGAAGGATTAGACCAATTAAAGCATTTTAACGACCTTACTTCATTACATTTTAATAGCAAAATTACTGATATTAAAAATATACCTTCTTTACCGAATTTAAAATCTTTAACACTTAATTTTTATAATGATTATACTAAAATTTCTTCTAATGATATCAAAGATTTAAAAACTCAGTTCCCTAAATTAGAAAAATTAAATTTAATAGCCACTGAGTTACCTCGTAGAAATACAGCAGAATATAAAAACTTTATATTAGCAATGAAAGAACTGCAAAATAATGGTGTAGAAATTAGATATTTACCCGATGAAGTTTTAAATGATATTAATAAAAAGTTTGATCTAAAAACCATTCTTACATATGTAGGATTAAGCTTATCAATGGCTATGCTAGTTTTTGTAAGTGATCGTTTATTTAAAACTAACGTTATACCAAAATGTTTTAATGCTTGCGTTAATACTTTTAAAAATGGTTTTAATCATAGGAAAAATTTTGAAAAAGTAACTGAAAAAACAGTTGAAGTAATAAACCGCCAGGCTTGATTTTATCAAAAATATCTTTTCTTTATATTTTATAAACTTTTTACTTGTAGATAATACGCTTTTGTAATTTAATGCACATTCTATTTAAAACTAAAGCCACTTTTTCTTTTTAAAATATTTATATGGCACCCAGGAGGAAATGCACATAAATATTAGGGCAGCAGGATATCCACCAAACCATTTTAATTCAGGCATAAATTCAAAATTCATACCATAAATACTTGCTATCAAAGTAGGAGGCATAAACACTACAGATAATAAGGAAAAAATTTTAATTATATTATTTTGTTCGATATTAATTAACCCTAGAAGGGCATCAAGCAGAAAACTTACTTTATTTGAAAGGAAAGTTGAATGATCACTTAGCGCAGAAATATCTTTTAAAAAGATTTTTAGGTTTTTACCAACACTATCCTCATTATCCATTACACTTGATTGTGATAAAAATATAATCATACGACTAATTGTAATTAGGCTTTCTCGAATTTTTGATACTGAGTTACCCATATTATTTATTTCTTTAAGAATCATTTTATGATTTGGTTTATTTTTATTATTTATATTTGAATTTAAAATATATTTATTTTGATCATCTAGGTTATGTCCAATCTCTTCTAAAAAGGAAGCAGCTTCATTAATAATCTTTCTTAAGAATACTAATAGTAGTGATAAGCCAGCGTTAGAATTGGTAAGGTAATATTTTTCTGAATCAGAATTTAAACTATCATAAAGATAGTTACTTTCAAAATCACGAATAGTAATTAATATTTTATTTACAAGTACAAAAGTTAAAACTTTTGCTTCAAGTAAATTTGCATTTCCTTTTTGACTATGATAGAGGGTAATTGACATGTAAATTGCTTTATTTTCTTCATAGAGCCTATTTGAAATAAATATACTTTGAGTTTCTTCTGCTGTAGGAATATTAATTTTTAAAAGATCTTCTAGTTTTTTTTCTTCTTCAATATTAATTTTAATTAAATCTATCCATAGTGTATTTGTAGGAATATTGTCAGTCTCATTTAAAGGGATTTGTTTTATTCCATCATTAGGAACTTTTACATATATTATCATGAGTACAATTCTAATAAGTTGTTATGTAATTGAGTATAATTATTATCAGTTAATTATTTGTTAATTTTTAAATTAAGTAAATATATGATTTCATATATTTAAATATTGTGTAAAATTAATTAATATCTTACAATTTAAAAATATAACTAAACAATTTTAGGTTAAAAATGGAAAAATCATTATTAGTGTGGATAGTTTTTTTAAGTGTTGTTTTAATCATGCTAATTCTTGATTTAGGCTTATTAAATAAGAAAGGTACAATACCTTCAGTTAAAAAAAGTATATGGATTTCCTTTTTTTATATTTTTATAGGTTTTTCATTTAGTTTTTGGATATGGAACCAAATGGGTTTAATCGCTGCTAAGGAATACTTAACAGGATTTATTATCGAAAAAACTTTATCCTTAGATAATGTTTTTGTTATATCAGTAATATTTACCTTTTTCAATATACCTTCAAAGTATCAACATCGTGTTTTATTCTGGGGAATTCTTGGAGTAATAATATTACGAGCAATAATGATAGGTATTGGGGCAGTTGTTATTAAACAATATCAGTGGATAATGTATATATTCTCTGTGTTTTTAATTTATACAGGAATTAAAATGTTCAATTCAGGAGCTTACCAGCCTGACATTAAAAATAATTTATTATATAAGCTAGTTTCTAAATATTTTCGCGTCACTCATGAACTACATGAAGAAAAATTTTTGGTTAGACTACCAATAAACGGAGAAAAAACGGCCTTATATTTAACACCATTAATGTTAAGTTTAATTATGATAGAATTCGTAGACTTAATTTTTGCTGTTGATAGCGTGCCTGCAATTTTTGCTATAACTAACGATCCGTATATTGTGTATACTAGTAATATATTTGCAATATTAGGTTTAAGATCATTATATTTTGCTTTAGATGCAATTATAACTAAATTTAAATATTTAAAACATGCATTATCAATTGTCCTAATATTCATAGGATCTAAAATTTTTATTAATGATATTTTTAATATAGATAAATTCCCTCCTCATATTTCATTACTAGTTACTTTAACTTTAATTATAGGTGGGATTATTTATTCTGTTGTTAAAACAAAAAATGAAGAATTAAAATAACAATAGAATATTTTACTAATTACCGACATAATAGTATATTATGCAAGGTTTCGTTTATCTTTTATAAATAAAACCAATTCTATAATTTTCTATTTAATAATTATAAGAGCTTTAATTTTTAATTGCCTTTTAACTGTTTATTAACTACTATATTTTCATTATTAATAAATCAAATTACATTATTTTATGAAATCTAGTAATTTAAATAATCATACCTTATCTGAAAAATTTAATATTCTCCTTGCACCTCAAAGGTTAAAAAGAAAAGAAGTAACAAAATTAAGGTTTTTAAAATTCATCGATCAACATAGTAGAAACCTGATTTACTGCCTTGAACGCTCTCATGGATTGGATTATTTATATTTAATACAAGAAAAACTTTCTGAACATAGTTTTAAGCTTCTTCTTTTATCTAATAATGGAAAATTATTTGAAGATGTACTATATGCATTTTATAAGATGAATGATAAATTTAGTAAGACTTCACTATCTGATGATGACCAGATTGAAATTTTTAGAATATTTCTTGAAATTAATGAAGATTTTTTCACAACTAAATTTGAAAAATTTTGTGACTATTTAAGCAATGATCCTAATTTTACTAAAAGTGACATTATTAGAAATTTTGATATTGCTAAACAAAGTTATACCCACGAGGTTTTGTCAAAAAGTAGCAATACTTCCACTCAAAAGCTTCCCGATCCATTTACCTTAAAAATTAAAAACAAACTTCTTAATGTTCATATAGAACCTAAAGATTTAAATAAAAAAGAATTAGAAGAATATGAATTAGATAATTTTATTAAACTACATAAAGAAAATTTAATTAAATGCTTTGCAGAGTTTAACGGGATAGAATACACATTATTTTTGCATCAAAATTTATCAGAATATTATTTTAAGGAAATAGTTTTATCTAATAATGGCGAAATATTTAAATATATGCTTTATAAATTCTATAATATGCGCAATGATCCTACAACAATGGAATATTGTAGCGACTCTGCTCAGGTTGAAGTATTTAAAATATTCCTTTCAATAAACGCCTATTTTTTTGTAGATAAATTTAATGAATTCCTAAAGAATTTTTCCTCATTAAGTAATCCGCTATCAAATATTATAAATAACTTTAATGCGGCAATAACAGCTTATAATAATGAAAAATTTGAGGTTAAAGATCATAACACTCAAGAACAATTAACTAACTCAGCAGGTTTTTATAGATAAGTTATTTTGTATATCTATTAAAATAGCTTTATCTAAACCTTCTGTATTATATCGAGCATAACTTCTACCTATTTTAAGTTCAGAACCTTTAGCGTCATTAACAAGTCCTGGCGCTATAACTTCTAACTTAAATCCTAGTTTTTCTGCAAGTTTTGCACTTCGTAAATTTTCATCATTACAGTTTATTTCTAAACGTTTAATACCTATATGTTCAAAAGCGTATATTGTTAATACAGAAATAGCTTCACGCATATAACCTTTTCTTTGTTCACTTTCTCTACACCAATAGCCCATTTTTGCAGAAGGTACTCGCCAGTTAATGTCATGTAAAGCGCAACTGCCGAGAAATTTCTCTTCTTGAAAAATTATAAATTGAAATTCTTTTCTTAAAATAAAATTAGCAAAAAACATTCTGTAAGTTTTTTCAATATCATTTGCTTCATTTATATTATGCGCCCAACCAAACCATTCTTTCAGTTGGTCTATTGTTTCTAAAAAAGCTTCGTATGCCATTTTACCGTCTCCTGGCATACATGGTCTTATAAACAAGTTTTTAGTTTTAATACTAAATGGTAAATTAAGGAGTATTGGGTCTTTAATAGTCATATAATCCCTGAGTGTAATTTTACTTCAGCATAAAGCTGTAACCATTTAAATTTAAATAGTTACAGTTATAAGAGCTATGATTTTATACTAAATGCTAAGCTTATATCTTACCGCAGCATTGTTTATATTTCTTACCGGATCCACAAGGACATATTTCATTACGCCCTACTTTATTCCCATACATTCCTGAAGGTGCTGGCCTTACGTCCACTGGTTCATTTGGCGCAACCATTGACATTGGCCCCTTGAGCGGTTGATTACGTATATTCTCATTACGTTCAACTGTTATTTCCATATGGCCAATTCTTTGAATAACTATTACTCTTAAATGGTCAAGCATAGCTTTAAATAAATTAAACGCCTCTTTCTTATATTCAATCAATGGATCTTTCTGTCCATATGCTCTAAGCCCAATTCCTTGACGTAAATGATCGAGCATAAGTAAATGGTCTTTCCATAATTGGTCAAGAGTAAGAAGTAAGAATCTTTTCTCTGCAAAACGCATAATTTCATCGTTATATTGCTTTTCTAAACGCTTAAAAGATTCAATAGCAAGGTTTATTATTTCTGCTTCAGTTTTTTCAAAAGTTAAACCTTCTCTACCCTTTAAATCATTTAGACCAATTTCTTCACCAAGTAATGCTTTAAGATCTTTTGAAAGATTTTCAAAATCCCAATTTTCGATTAACTCTCTCTCAGAAATATATCTTCCTATAATTTCTTGAACGTTTTCAATTAACATATTTTGAATAACTTCCGATACATCATTTGATGCAATAATATCTCTTCTTTGTTCGTAAATAACAACCCTTTGCTCGTTCATTACATCGTCATATCTTAAAAGAGTTTTACGAATATCATAGTTACGGGCTTCAACACGTTGCTGCGCTTTTTGTAAAGCTTTAGTTACCCACGGATGTGATATTGCAACACCTTCTTCCATACCAAGACGTTTCATAGTTTCAGCAAGTCTATCTGAACCAAATATACGCATTAAATCATCTTCAAGCGAAAGGAAGAATTTAGTTCTACCAGGGTCACCTTGTCGACCAGAACGACCTCTTAATTGGTTATCAATACGTCTACTTTCATGACGTTCTGTACCAACAACTAATAATCCACCGGCTTCTAATACTTCTTGTTTTTCACGATGATAATCTGAAGTTACCTTTGCTGTAACTCTTTTAATTTCTTCCTGATCGGTAAGATCTATTGTTGCATTTTTAATGCTCATTTCCAAATTACCACCGAGCATAATATCAGTACCACGGCCTGCCATATTGGTTGCAATCATTACCGCTCCTTTACGACCAGCCTGAGCAATTATTTGTGCTTCTTGCTCATGATATTTAGCATTTAAAACTTGGTGAGCTATTTTTTCCTTTTGAAGCATTGAAGAAATAAGTTCTGATTTTTCAATACTAGTAGTACCAACAAGAATAGGCTGCCCTGCTTTATTACGGTCTTTAATTAGCTTTATAATTGCGTTATATTTCTCATTTGAGGTTCTATAAACTTCATCATCCTCATCAATTCTTTTAACTGGTAAATTAGTAGGAATTTCTACTACTTTTAAATTGTAAATTTCTCTAAACTCTGAGGCTTCAGTCATCGCTGTACCAGTCATTCCGGCTAATTTTTCATAAAGCCTAAAATAATTTTGGTAAGTTATTGAAGCAAGAGTTTGGTTTTCATTTTTAATAGAAACATTCTCTTTAGCCTCTAATGCTTGATGAAGCCCTTCAGAATAACGTCTACCATCCATTATACGGCCAGTGAATTCATCAATAATTAATACTTCTTTATTTTTAACTATATAATCCACATCTCTAGTAAACATTAAATGAGCTCTTAAAGCCTGATTTGTATGATGAAGATAAGTTATATTTCCAACTTCATATAAACCACCTTCCATGATTCCTTGTTCATTTAACCATTCTTCAACAAAATGGTTACCTTCATCGGTTAAATAGATACCTCTACTTTTTTCATCTTTTTCGTAATGCTCAGGTTTTAAATATGGAATAAGCTTATTAATTTTTATGTATAGTTCTGAATGATCGTCTGTTGGGCCAGAAATAATTAAAGGAGTTCTTGCTTCGTCAATAAGAATAGAATCTACTTCGTCAACAATTGCGTATTTTAATTTTCTTTGTACAATTGTACTAGGGTCATATTTCATATTATCTCTAAGATAATCAAAACCAAATTCATGGTTAGATCCATAGGTAATATCCGCTTTATAAGCTAATTGTCTTTCTTCTTCTGTAATTCCACCTGAAATATAGCCAACTGTCAGCCCTAAAAATTCGTGAATTTTACTCATCCATTTCGCATCTCTTTGTACAAGGTAATCGTTAACTGTAACAATGTGAACACCTTCACCAGTTAAAGCATTTAAATAAGCTGGTAATGTTGATACTAATGTTTTACCTTCCCCTGTACGCATTTCAGAGATCATACCTCTATGAAGTACTATTCCACCTATTAATTGAACATCATAATGTCTTTGTCCTAATGTTCTTTTAGCAGCTTCACGAACGGTTGCAAAAGCCTCTGGTAAAATATCATCTAATGTTTCGCCAGCCTTTAGACGATTTTTAAGTTTTTCAGTTTGCCCTTTTAAGTCGTTATCACTAAGTCGTGAAATTTTAGGTTCAAGCTCATTAATTTCAACTACTGTTTTCTTAATAGAATTTAAAACTCTTTGATTAGGGGTGCCGAAAATTTTATTAGCTAGGGCTATGAACATTATTTCTCCTTGCAAGTATGACTTATATTATATTAGACTCTTTTATAACAAAAATTTCGTAAAATTACAGAAAAAATACTGTATTTTTTGTGAAAAATACTCTAAAAGTATAAAAACTACGAATTTAATTATTTAAGAGGTTATATATAATGTTTAAAAATTTTGCAATATTTTCTCTACCACTTGTGCTTGCAACAACTGTTAGTTTAAATGCAATAGCAGCTGATGATGTCGTAGCTGAATATAATGATGTTAAAATTACAAAGAAGCAAGTTGAAGACAAATTAAAAATGTTCGGTGGTGGAAACTTACCAAATGGTATTAAATCTTTTGACGATTTCCCAAAAGAAGCACAACATAATATTGCAAGAAGCTTTGCTCTCTCTCAAATAATTTTAAAAGAAGCAGAAAATAACGGCTTTAAAGAAACAAATGAAATTAAACAAGAATATGAAGAACTTAAAAAAACTATTATTCAAAAACATTTCTTAAAATCTATTATTGAGCCTGAAATTACTGATAAGAAAGTAAAAGATGCTTATAAAGAAATTACTATGCAAATAGAAAATCAAGAAGAAAGAAAAGTTAAGCATATTCTAGTAAAAACTGAAGATGAAATTAAACAAGTAATTAAAGAACTAGATAAGAAAGGTAAAAACTTTGCTGAAGTAGCAAAAAAACATACCGTTGATACTGCAAGTAAAGAAAAAGGTGGTGATTTAGGTTATATGAGACATGGTCAAATGATTCCTGAATTTGAAAAAGTTGCTTTTGAAACTAAAGTTGGCACAATGTCAGAACCTTTTAAAACTGATTTCGGTTGGCACATTTTAGCAGTTGAAGATGCAAGAAAAATTAAAGCTCCAAGCTTTGAAGAACTTCAACCAAATCTTAAACAAAACCTTCAGGAAAAAGCTATAAATAATTATATGGAAGGCTTAAATAAGAAGTATAACTTAAAAGTGAATATTCAAATTGAACCTTCAGCTTCAGCAGGACAATAATAAAAAATTAGGCCCTAGATTTAATTTAGGGCCTAATTTTTTAAATAATAAATTCTCAATTTTTTTTAATCCTCATGCAAGGATAAAAATTGAGAGATATCACTTTTTTATCTTTTCAACGTTATTTCACTTAAGTATTATTGTACCTATTTTCTTTGAATTGTTTCAAAACCAAATTATAATAAAAGAAACTCAGACTGAACAAATTGTATATATAAATTTTGAACAAAAAACTGAAGTACCTCATGCTAAACATGAAAAAGATTTACATGAAGCACCTAAAACTATTACTAAAAATAAACAAGAACAATATCAGCAAAAAAAGGAAGTTAAAAAGCTTTCTAAATCCCAAATAAAAGATATGACGAAAAAATATGAAGATAAAATTTCTCATGCAATTGCTGTTGTGCTGGAAAAACATATTGATGAACATGAAAATCTCCAAGGCGAATTTGTTGTGGAATTAAAAGTGGAAAGAAATGGCATTGTTAAAGGAATGAGGCTGATTCAAGAAACTGATGATGAAAAAAATAACTATGAATTCTTAGATATTTTAAAGGAACTTGGAAAATTTGACCCTATTCCTAAAGCCTTCCCGGAAATGAGAGAATATAAATTCCACGTACCTGTATATATTGAATAAAATATGAAAGGATAAAAAGTAGAGTCAATTATTAAACTCTACCTTTTTTATTATTTTGTATAATAATCAAACTCAATATGAGATGCATATGTATGATTACCAATATCTTGCCCTTCAGGAATATTAATTGTATCTATACATTCCAAAAGTTCTGCTACATCCGCTTTATTAAAATTTGCTGACATTTCATAATGCACTTTTGTATATTCACCATCTTCATCTTTTAAATAAATATTTCCAGCACTGGAATTGAAAAATCTTGCAAGTTCAGCATGATTATTTTCTTTGTCCCTAATAATTATTTCAGTTTCAGATGGCTCTTGCTGAACTGATTTAAAATTAACTGTTAATTTTTCTCCGATATTATCCTTATATTGAATAGTATTATTACAATAGGAGTAATAACCTGTTATATTTGTTGGGAATGATATATGGTAAAAAGTGGAAACACCTTCTGCCTTTAAGCTATCTTCTGGAATATTTCTAACTTCCGTAAGGATTTTTTGAATTAACTCTTCATCACTAATTTTATTAAATTGCTCATTAAGTATTTTATCAGTGATCTTAAACCCCACACCATTATGAGTGTATTTTTTATACTCTTCTTGATTTAATGGAATCGAATATTTCCAGGACACTTCTTTATTATCAAATATTATATGGTAACGCATAAAAATCTTTATTATTAGTTAATTAGTAAAATAATATTAAGTATTATATACTTTATTTTATAATTAACAATTATAAAAAACCTTTGCCTTTCAAGACTTTATTAAAAACACCTTTAAACCGAATCGTTAAAGTTTTTTAGTGAATTTTGCTTAATAATATAGTAAAATTTTATATTCCAAGAACTTATCAAATTACCAAAGTTTAATTTAACATTAAAAGGAGGAAAGGATGATAGGAATATTAGTGGCTAATTCATCAGATTGTAAATTATATACTTATTCAAAACCTAACCATTTCACCTTACTTAAGCATCTTACTCATGAAGAAAGTCGTATGAAAATTGTAGATTTAGTGGATGATGATAGAGGAAGACCTGATAAACCGTTTTCAAGTACTAGAGTAACTTATGAACCTAATACCGACCCTAAAGAAAAAGAGTGGGATAAATTTGCAAAAGAAATTGCTAACTGCATAAAATCTGAGCAAGATAATTTTGATAAAATGATTCTCATAGCATCTCCGAAATTCGAAGGTATATTAAAACATAAATTAGATAAAAAAATTATTGATAAGGTTAGTAAAACCTTGACTAAAGATCTATTAAACATGCCTGAACAAGAAATGCTATTATATATAGAAGAACATATAAGTTAATATTAGAAAAGATCAAATTAATCAGTTCTTAAACTGATTAATTTAATTTTTATTATATTTAAATTGCTACAACTTATGGAACTTGCGCTTGAGGTTGATGAGGTTGCTCTATTTGCTCTCTATTTGACTCACATTCAAAGGCATCAACAAATCTAAATTATTATGGCGAGCATCTCTAAGCCCAAATAGAGAATTATTATTGGGCAAATATTCATATGCGATATTTTCCCTATTAGCTAAATTATCGTAATAAACACTTACAGTATTAAGAATTCTAGATTCTCTATCATTATTTCCTTCTTCGTTCCCCGTCAATTTATTACAAACCTTTTTAATTGCCGAAATAATTAATGATGGTGCTACTGCATAAAAAGCAAAAGTAAAATAATTTGATTTACCAAACACTTTAATATTTCCAATTAAATTTGCAGATCCTAAGCGATTGGAAAATCTAAATGGATCAATAATACTTCTAAAAAAGTCTGAAAAACTAACAAAATTAAAAGGATTAATAAACGCGAAAGGCTTTATAATCTTACCAGTTAATAATTCTTTCATACAATTAACATAATTCTTAGGGCCACCAAGGAACTTAGATAGGGTGTGTATATCAAAAAATATTCCACCATAGTAATTTAATGGCAACACAATAGCTTGGGTAACTGGAAAATAATATGAAATTGCTATTAACGGTATATTTAATAATGTACTGATACCAAAAACTTTTAATTCCCTCATTTTGCTTGCCCTATGTATTTTAGAAAATGTAAATACCTCATATGCAGTTTGTAGGAAAATTATGGATGGCACAGGAAACCTTAGAAATGATCGACTTTGCCCTGTGAATAATTTCAAACTATTAATTAAAAGCGATTTAATTACTAAACTAGAATATCTAAAGTTTTTTATATATTTACTTCTATTAGACGCTACTAAAAATAAAATCGAATGAAGCGTTGTAACTTCAGCGATTCCCGTTTCAAATAATGATTTTATTCTGAATTGACCATGCTTAACTGGAAGTAAAAGTATAAAATAAGGCTTTACAATTTTTTTAAAATTCTCTTTGTTCCTTGTTTTTACCCATTTACCAAAATTGTAAAGCGATTGGATAGGCATTGCAATCGCCAAAATTGACATTCTTAAAATTACAGGAAATATTTTTAAAATATTGACGAAAAAGAAGAAGTATTTTACAATATGTGAGATTCTTTCAATTCCATTTTCTAATTTCTTAATTCCTCTAGCAAGCTTCGTATTATCAATATATTTTAATATTGGAATAATTTCATCAACTTTTCTTTGAAATAATTCTGTATTTCTAATAATTCTTTCTTGCTCACGCGGATCTTGAATTTGAGGTTGTTGCAGGTTAACCACTTGCTGCCATACAGCTTGTGACCACTCTCTTTGAGCTGCTCTTCCTGCCTGATTAAAATCTAGTTCATTTTTATCTTTTAATTTTTCTAGGTTTGATAATATTTTACTTTTATTCCACCCTAAATTATCCTGCATTTCTTTTAAAAGCTTTTTATTAGGTGTTACTAAATCTATAAAAATTTGATGCGGGGGGTCAGTAAAATTTTTATCTTTATCAAATAATTTATCAATATTTTCTTGCTGAGATAATTCATAAAAATTTTGTTGATTGCCAAAGTTTTTAAAAGAAGCATAGTGGTTAATTAAACATATTTCTAAAAAATCTATGACCCATTTACGGCAATGACTAAAGTTAATATCTACTACTTCTTCATTTTTATTGAATCTAAATCTTTTATTAAAATTAGTATATTTATCTGGAGAAATCAGTATTTCAAAAAATGTATCTTTATCGTCATTAGTTAATTCACTTAAATCAATTTCGCCGCTTCTTTCTATCTTATTCAATTTATTAATTAAGTTTTTAGCATATTTCTCAAAATTTTCATAAGAATCAAAAGAATTTACTGGAAAGTATTCAAGAGTTAAAAATAATTCCAAATAGTTTTTTGCAACTAACATTTCATTATGTTCATCTGGATTATTTCTATAATTTTCAAAAACATAATATTTTTCTTGCATAAAAATTCTACTTTTATATTTTAAGTTGAAATTGTTATACATTTAATATTATTAATTGTCAAAATAATCTTTACTTTTTGTTAACTTATGTCATGCTTACTTTATGGAATATATAAAGTACCCTAAGATTTATCTAAGCAAATTTAAAACATATCTTTTGCATTTATGATAATTTTCTATATTTTATAATAAAAACAAAGTGGATGTAGAATGCAAAACGATAACCTGATTAATTTCCTTGTCGATCTTAATAATTTAGCTACAAGCAAGGGTGCAAGCAGCGCGGATAGTATTATTGTTGACGATACCGCAGAACAAATTTCTGTCAGAAATGGTAAAGTTGATCAAGCTGAATATTCCAGGAATCAAACCTGTGCTTTAAGAGTGTTTGTGGGTAAAAAACATGCCATGGTCTCAACAAGTGATTTTGATAAAACAAGCATGGACACTTTAGTAGAAAGAGCTATAAGCATGGCTAAGGAAGCTCCGGAAGATAATTTTAGTCGCATTGCTGAATCTCATGAAATAACTAAAATTAATCATGAATTAGAACTGTTTGATGACACAAAAATCAGCCAAGAAAAAATGAAGGAACTAGCCTTAAGAGCTGAAAATTCTGCTTATGAAATTGAAGGTGTTACAAATAGTGATGGTGCAAATTTTTCTCAAAATAAATCATATTTTGCTCTTGCAACAACTAATGGATTTGTTAAAAGTTCAGCTTCAAGCAATTTTGCTATCAGTTGTTCAGTTGTTGCTGGCAAAGATCAGGCAATGGAAACCGATTATGACTTTTCAAGTAAAAGATTTTTCACTGATTTAAGCCAACCTGAGAAAATTGGTCAAACTGCAGGCATTCGTGCGTTAACAAAACTTAACCCTAAAAAAATCCAAACCTTTGAAGGGCCAGTTTTATTTCCAAATAGATTTGCTTCGTCACTAATAAGCCAATTTGCAGGTAGTATTAATGGGGCTACTATTGCAAGGGGGACAAGTTTCCTTAAAAATGAATTTAATAAACAAATTTTTGACTCTAATATTAATATTTATGATGACCCTCTTATTAAACGTGGTGTAGTTTCCAGAAGCTTTGATGCTGAAGGATTAGAATGTAGAAAAACTACAATTGTTGAAAGAGGAGTTTTAAAGTCTTGGTTATTAGATATTAGATCTGCTAATCAATTAGGTTTAGCTTCTACTGCTCATGCAAGTCGTGGAATTAGTACAAACCCTTATCCTACAAATAGTAATTTTTATTTGGAACCAAGTAAAACAACAATTGATGAGTTAGTGGCAGGTATTAAAAAGGGTATTATAATTACCGGATTATTTGGCGGTGGTGTAAATATACTTACTGGAAATTTTAGCCAAGGTGCTTCGGGTCTCTATGTTGAAAATGGTGAAATCATGTTCCCTGTTAGCGAATTTACAATTGCCTCGAATTTAAAAGATATGTTTAAGTCCATGCAAATCGCAAATGACCTTGAAATGAAATATGCAATTAATTCACCTTCAGTGTTAATTGAAAAAATGACTATAGCTGGAACTTAAGAACAAATGGAATTCTCCAACCTACACCTTTTAAAAATGCTTTTTGGCAAATATATTTTTAAATATAAAAGAAATATTATTCTTGCCATAATTGCTATGGTTATTGTAGCTGCAGGTAATGGCGCTAATGCATATATGATTCGCCCAATGCTAGATCATATTTTTATTAGTAAAAATCCGAGCATGCTATACTCAATAACTTTTATTGTATTTGGTATTTCTGTATCTAAAGGGTTGGCAGCTTATTTCCAGAGTTTTTTAATGAAAACTTTGGGGCAAAAAATTATAACTGACATGCAGGTCGATTTATACAGGCATTTAATATATTCTGATTTAGCGCTTATTAATAGCTTTTCTACAGGAAAATTAATTTCAAGATTTACTATTGATATTAATACAATGCGTTCATCTGTATCAGTAATTTTAACTGGTATCGCTAGAGACTTTTTATCAATAGTATTTTTAATTGGAGTAATGTTTTACCAAAATTGGTTCTTATCATTAATTGCTTTTACAGTGTTTCCGTTATTAATTTATCCAGTTTTAAGACTTGGTAAAAGAATGCGTAAAATAGCTATTAGAACTCAAGAAGAGTTAGGAACTTATACAGTACAACTTGATGAAACATTTAAGAATATTAGAATAATAAAATCTTATGCTAATGAAGAATACGAAATTTCAAAAGCTAAAGGGATTATTGATTCTATATTAAATTTATTTATTAAAGCTGCACGTACTGAATCACTCTCTTCACCAATTATGGAATCAATAAGTGGGATCGCAATCGCACTTGTTATTTGGTACGGAGGTTTGGAAGTCATAAATGGAACTACAACAGCAGGAAGCTTCTTCTCATTTATAGCTGCTTTAATTATGGCTTATAAACCTATTAAAACTCTTACTGATTTAAACACTAACTTACAAGAAGGTTTAGCAGCTTCAAAACGTTTCTTTACTCTTCTTAATACTAAACCAACCATCACTTCTTTACCTACAGCTCATAAATTAGAAGTACTAAACGGTAATATTGAAATTAAAAACATTACATTTGATTACCCGAATGGCAAAAATATTTTAAATAATTTCAGCTTAAACATTCCTGCAGGAAAAACTGTAGCACTAGTTGGTGAATCAGGAAGTGGTAAATCAACTATTATAAATTTATTACTTAGACTATATGATTGTAATAGTGGTGAAATTTTAATTGATAACCAGGAAATTAAAGACGTTACTTTAAAATCACTTAGAGATAATATATCTATTGTAACTCAAGAAGTTGCTATTTTTGATGATACAATTATTAATAATATAGCTTATGGTAGATTTAATGCTTCAGAAGAAGAAATAATTGAAGCAAGTAAAGCAGCTGCAGCTAGTGTTTTTATTGAACATTTACCACATAAATATCAAGAATTAGTTGGTCATTCTGGCATTAAACTTTCAGGTGGCCAAAGACAAAGAATTGCAATTGCAAGAGCAATTCTTAAAAATGCCCCAATAATGATTCTTGATGAAGCAACTTCAAGCCTCGATAACATTACTGAAGCCCAAATAACCGAAAATCTTAAAGCTATTAGAAAAGGTAAAACTACTATTATTGTAGCTCATAGACTTTCAACTATAATTAATGCTGATGTTATTTTTGTAATGAAAAATGGTAATGTTATTGAAAGTGGTACTCATGAAGCACTTATAAATAAAAGTACTTATTATAAAAAACTTTATACTCAAGCAAGTGAAAATGAATAGAGATATATTTGAAGACAAAGTTTTATTTTTGAAAAGATTACATTACTTAAGCGTTCATCGTGGTTCTAAGGAATCAGATTTTGTATTAACAAAATTTGCAAATACTGAACTTCCTCATTTAAACGATAGTGAACTTAAAATATATTACGATTTTTTAAACGAAGACGATAACGATATTATGAATTGGGTAATGAAAAAAATTACCTATCCTATGCAATATAATTTTATCATGCAAAAAATATATTCACTTTTAGATTTATAAAAATGAATAGTAAGGAATACGTAAACTATATTATTGAACTACTTTCACCTTTTGGAAGTATTACCGCTCGTGCTATGTTTGGCGGCCATAGTATTTATAAAAATAGCGTAATAATTGGTTTAATTATAGATGATGAGCTATATTTTAAAACTAATTTAACTACTGAAAAGAATTATGAAAAATATGATTCAGAACCTTTTACTTATGATGGCAAAGATAAGAAAGTAAAAATGCCTTATTGGAAAGTGCCAATTGAAATAATGGAAGATCAGGATTTATTACAAATCTGGCTTGATAAAGCTTATGAAGTTTCAATTAATTCCAAAAAGAAATAACTTCATTGTTTTACCATGAATTTTTAAAATCAGTAGCGTTATTACTTTTGTAAAAATCCCTAATTTCGCTTTTTCTAAGGGTACGAGTTGCCCCATTATTACCAGCAATATTTTTTTCAAACTTAGTATTATCATCACCTTCAAAGTATTTATTAAACTCTTTATCAAATTTTTCTTCATCGGTGTGAGCATATAATCTTAACTTTTTATCGTCTTTATCTGTAAATTTAATTTCTTCACCACCATCTTCATAACGTATACTTTCAAATTCACGTGAAGGTGCTAAAAGCATATCTTCAAGTTTATTATATTCATTTTGTGCTAAATCTGCTTTACCAAGTCTATCAAGTAATTTTAATTGATCCTTATCTATTATTTGATCTGCACCATTATGGTCAGTAAAGTGAAGTTGGTTCATACGTTCAAAATTTCCAGCAAATGTTCTTGCATCCGAGCCATCCCATGAATTACCACCCATCCAGCCAACATACATTGCACCTTTTCTACCGCCTTTAGCAATTCTTTTGTGAAGGTCAAAGCTTGCAGCTTTTGTTGCAGCGTTTGCAGCATCGACCGCTGCAAGCTTGAAGGCTCCTTGACCCATCTTATCAACAATATCAATACCTCCGCCGCTACCATAGCTAAATGCCATACCACTTAATTGTTTAGCAATTGTACTTACTATAAAGCTTGCAAAATAGAATATGACCACCATAAAGAGAAGTGTTCCACCCTCTTCTGATTTTGGCACTTGTTTCACTAAGAAATAATCAATTAAATCCTGATCATGCTGATAACTTAGCCACCAGCCTCTTTTTGCTCTATCTCCTTCATCGGCCAGTGAATCACCATTTAAGGTTAACATACTGTCTCCACCAATTGCTTTTATTCGTGCAGGCGAAGGGATAAGAAATGGAAGGTCTATATATCTAAACCCTCTACATCTATAAGGTTTACACATTACGTTTGAATAAGGGTCAAAATAATAACTTGGAATGTCTATAACTCGCATTATAGGTGTAATTTGCACTTTCCAATTATAAAGCGGTATTAAATCTGTTCCACCAATTCTTACCCAGCAAACTGGAAAACCTAAGTTTCTTTTAAATTGATCTAAAACTACATCCCGGAAAAATCCATAAAAACTAAGAATAATAATTATTTGCATAAAGTTTGCAATTAATACCTTTAACCACCCACCTATTATATAACTTTGAAATGTTCTTTTAAATAAGACAAATGGAATAAAGAAAGGAGCAATTGATATTAGGAATCCTATTGCAAGATATGATAAACAATATATTAAAGCTGCATAGCCGACAGCAAAGGCTAGTATAATTACACATATACCAAATATGATGAAGAATAGTAATCCAACACCGAAATCAGTAAATATTATACCGACGATTTTATTAAACACACCGTCATTAGCAATTGAAGTTAAAATATCTCCAAAAACTCCTCCTGCGTTACCTGAATAACCAACCATTATAGAGGCTAAACTTAAAACACCATCAAGAAAGACTGTGTAAAGATGATTATTAAAGAAATTCCAGCTTTGTTCACTTATAACTGCTACTACTATTCCTACTTTAGTGCACATTAATACAAATTCACCAGTGGTTCCCTTAATCATTCCCATGGTAAATAATAATCCGTAGAAAGCGATATAAACTATGAGCAACGCTTGTAAAATTAATACATAATCAATATTTGTTCTTATACCTTCATAAACTGTACGAGTTGCTTTTTTTACATGATCTTCTACATGTTTTGTTAAAAGGGCTATTGGATCATTTATATCTTTTTGAAATCCACTACGAAGTACGAGTTGGTACCCTCCTTTATTCATCTCATAAAAACTATCAACAATTTTAAAATATATTTTTTTCCCACCATATCGTTGCGCTTCCTCAGCAGGAACCACAATACCACCCGCAGGCTCCCCATTATAAGTAGGACAAGTAGCTCCAGAGTCTGAGTCACATCCCAAATGATAAATCTTACTCTTTTCATCCTGGTAGACAGGATTACTCATTTTAGTAACGTTAACATTTGGATCATCACTTGTAAGAAGCATATAAAGCCCTGCTCCTTTAACATATTTTGCCTGGTCATGGAACCAATGCGAAACAGAATCACCTGAAGTATTTTTAACAATTATAATTAAATCTTCGCTACCACTTACAATTTGGCCAGAATCAACCCAAGAATTTGTTTGAGTTACAGGATATGTACCAATTTTTGCCTCTACATTTTTAGTAGCTAGTATAGCAAATTCTTTAAATTGACCAAAGTTATCGGCAGAAATGCATTTATATGTTGTATCACATGATGATAAAACTATACAAATTAAAAAAGCTAGAATGAATTTTACACTTTGTTTTAACATATATTTTTAAATTCCATTATTCGTCTTTTTTTCCACCTTTCTTATCAGCCATTTTCACTAAATCTTTTAACCCTGCTTTACCACCGGTCATAATTGCAACTGCAATAGATTTAACACGACCAAAAACAGTTTCTAATGCCTGATTGGCACCACTGCCACCTCTATGTAATCCAAAGAAAGTTCTTGATAACGATTCTGAGAAACCAACAAATTGTTGTAATACTTTTATTATCATAAGGAAGCCCACAGCTTGTAAAAATAAGCGATAATATATTAAAAATTGCTCTTTTACAGCAGAGTCATTTACAGGCGGACCTCCAATGAACCATGCCACCATGTCCATACCTTCAGCTCGATAAAATTTAAGGGTTGCTAGTTTAATTTTAATAAAGCCAAAAATAACTAAATAAATTTCTAACGCATCTTTCCAGCATATGTCTCTACCAAATAATTGAGTACTAATCATAAGCATTATGTATATTATTACAATAGTACCTATTATTAATATTGCTGGTTGAAAGGCCATAAATGTAGTTAATTTCCACCATTCAGTATATAAACTTTCTGTCGTTTTAAATAATAAGAATATAAAAAATAAAGGTGCGAGCGAAATTAAAAACGCTGTACATACCATCATAATACAATAAATAAGGAAAATTCTTACCATCACCATAATGATAACATATAAAGCATAGCCTATTAGTGCTATAATTAGTATTCCAAATGGTCCTAATAATAATAAAGACGCTATCCTTACTCCCATATAAGGGCTTAAGAAACGGTAAAAAGTATCATCCATCCAAGAAAATGGCGTTGAGAATTCATCAACCATTGAAGCTTTTCGGATTAATGTGTCAGTACCAGTTTCAAAAATCACAAACATATGATCATGGAAAAACTCCCAACTACTTGAAGAAATTAAAAATCCAATTAAAGTTATTTTTAACAACTTTATGGTAAATTCCATTAAAGGTTCTTTCACCATACCAAGTAGATATGCAAGAGCGTACATTATGAGAGATAAAGTGACTGCAGCTTTAACAATTAATTGAAAGCGTGTATCTCCTATTGTCCTTGTATATGTATTTCTAACGGTCTCATATACTTTCCTTTTTAAAGGAATTATAAAATCATTATAACCACTGGTCCAGCCTGTATATGAACGCACCTTACTGATATTAACTGTATATTGATCTAAGTTATCATTATAATCAGTATCTACTATTTTAAACCAAATAGTCCCGCTTTTTTTAGGAACTATTTCATTACCGCCAATTATTGGTTCATACTCAATTATTTGATCTTGTTTTTTAGCTTCTTCAACATCAAATCCATCATTATTTAAATTTAATCCTGCATCAGCTATAACTATTCTCATCATTTCGCCATTACGTGCTAAATTTGTATGACGTTCAATTTTTAATGTATAGTTACCGACAAAATGTTTAGCATTTTTGAAAAATGACTTGTCTAACTTAAAGTTTAATGTCCCACTTGAAGGAGCCTTAAAGTAATGCAATATCTTTGAATCATCTTCTTTACTATAAAAATATTTATTTGTAAAAGCGCCTGTAGAAACAAATGGATGTTCTGCAGGTTTAATAGTTTGTTGATTATTAACAGATATTGCTAAGCCTCTGCCATCATAATGGAAACAGTTTTTATAATATGTATCATTATCCGGTAGATATTGCATTGTAGGAGGAGGTGAAGGAGTTGTGTTTGCCTCAAGTGCACTTTTTACTAAAGGTGCATAAACATCTTTATAATATTGATAATATGGATTATCAGGTAGTTTATTACGACAATATCCGAAAGCTGAAATAAAAGCTTGATCTGGATTTGCAATTGGTGCCCTTAATATTTGATTTTTAAAAGTATCAAATTCTGTTTCCTTATTCGGTGGATTGTTAACATATTCCGGATTTACATATTTATAATATTCATCGTCAAAACCTGCTACTGATCTGAATTTTACACTTTCATTGTTAAGCCTTTTGATAACAATTAAATCACCAACTTTAACATCTAGCGGCACATTACTATCACTAACATTTTTTTGAGCATCAAAATTGACAGTTACATAATGATCAATTTGTTTTAAATATATTTCTCCGGTTACATTAATACCTATTTTGTTAATTGCATTTGGATCAACATCAGGGTCTGGATTGTCATCAGGATTGGTGTATACTGGACCTTGTTGAGACTGATTACTTACTAAAATATCCATGGTCGGTTGCCATTTACCACGTTGGAATTTTTCAGGTTTAGGTTTACCGGTAATTACATCAAAATATTCAGGTATATTACTACAATCTGACAGTATCTGACATTCATTTAATGGATCACTTCTTTCAATAACTAATATCCCGTCTGATCTTACAAAATATGTTTGTTGCTCAGTAATACCAGGTGTTGGTGGTGAATAACAATGTTCTTTGACAGTGTCGCAAGCATTAAGTGCTAACATTACTGTTGGAAGTAATATAGATTTTAGAATATTAAATTTATATTTTCTATTTTTTGTCATATATATATTTCTAAAAGCCCCAAATACTTACTCTCTTAACCTAACTATTTTTACTTAATGTTTCTTTAACTAACTTAAATAAGCCTGATTTAATTACTTTAGCTTGATCATCAGTTAAACCATACTCATTTCTGAGCGAATCAAATATATTTTCAAATGTATTTTGTAATTCTTCTGTATTATTTGCATCGATTTGAATACCCTTAAATTGCTCAAGAATATTTTCTTGTATATCTGTATACATACCATATTCTTTCTCTTCTTCTTCTTTAAATAATGTATCTTGATGCTCTTTATACATTTCATCAAGTACATTGGTGGCGTCTTTATATGAGTCATCAACACCTTTTTGCTCTAATGTAGATTTAACTTTTTCTAGAGTTGCTTCAATTTTTTCTGATGCGTTAACATCATTTGCTGCATCATTAATGTCACTGTATAGCGTATGTAAATTATCAAAATGCTCTCTCTCTTTATCCAGCGCATTAAAGAAATTGTCAGTATAAGTACTTTGAATTTCTGTAAATCTTTGCATTTTTTCTTCTTTAAGGTTTTCCTCTCTCACTAAAGAAGTATAATAATTAGCTTCTCCTTGTGATTGTAAGTATTGGTCAAGTGACACATTTGATATACCTTTTTGTGTCATTTCTTCAAATTTTTGTTTTTCAAATTCATATCTTTCATTTCTTGCATCAACAGCTTCTTGAGATAATTTACTGTTGGCTCTACTAATTAAACCATTAAAACTATCATGCAATTTATCATTATTTTCTTGAATTTCTTGATATAAAGTGTTGGCACCTTGGATATCGCCATTGCTTAATTTTTCAACAAGTTCTGCATATTTAGCTTTATTTTCTAAAATCCCTCTTTTAACTGAATTCATATCCTGACTAAATACCGGGCTAAACGAATCATTGTTTATACCATGTAAATTAGAGGTATTTAATCTATCATTAAGCATATCGTTCTGCATAGAAAGCGCATTCATCTGCTTTTTTAAATCTGCTTCTATATTATTAGTACCTGATAATCCTCCTAATTTATCTCTTAATGAATCAATAGGATTATTATTTAGTCCATCTCCTCCTAATCTTCCTTGATTTCTTCTTGCCATTCTATCTTGGACATCGCCTACTATTCTTCCACCAAGTATTTTACCTAAACTTAAGGTTTCACTAAAAATTGTTTTCATCCCACCAAATAAGCTATCTGCAGCAGCAAACGCTCCACCTTGACTACCAGCAGCACCAACGTTACCAAGACCACCCGATAAGAAAACTTGAGTAAGTGTTTGTGCAAGATTGCTTACAAAAGTTACATATCCATCAAATACCATTGTAATAATTAAAATAGTTAAAGCTGGGATAAAATATTTTATTAACATTACCGCTATTCCTAAGAAGCCACCAAAATTATCCGCTCCCCAAGCCATAAAGCCCCAGAAACAAATCATTCTTTCAATTTCAACTACAAACGGTATATAGCCAAGCGGCCCTAAATTTAATTCTATTGGAAAAGCACATTTAAAACATAAATGTAAGTTCATTAAAAAGTTGGTATAAAGCACTAAGAAGATTTGATTAATTACGTATAAACCAATTACAAGTAATCCTGGTTCTAGAGCAACCCTTAATACGATAGTCATATATTTTTCAAATTTATCTTTTAGCATTTCATATTTAAATAATAGAAATGGAATAAAAAATGGTGAAATAGCAAGTAACATACATATTAACAATATACTAAAAATATACATTACTAATGCTCTAAAGAAACCTTTTAGGAAAGTAATACATGCCCATACTACAACGGCAAATACTAATATACCTGCAGGGCTTAGTAAAATAGCGAAAGTTCTACCTACAACTTCAGGATGGAACATTAAAGCAAGAGAATTATCGAGGAAGAAAAATGGATTATCTTGGAAAAGTCTATTACCAAACATTCTATCGGTATCTATAGCTTTCGCTAAGAAACCCGGAATACTTAGTATACCTTCAAAGAAATAGTAACTATAAACATCCCAACTATTCGGGCTTATAAGAGTAACAACAATTCCTAGTTTTGTAAGCTTCATTGCAACTTCTGAAGCAGACATTTGTTCTAGTCCCATAGTAAATTTAACACCAATCACTGCCATCCACAAAATGATAACTGAAATTACTATAGTCGCAAAACCAGTATCTTTTACAATACCCTTAAACATTGTTTGCATTGCTTTTTGAGAATGTTCTTTAACTGTCCTTATGATAGGCATATAAAGCTTTGCAGCTCCTTCAGAAAAACCTTTCGTTTCAACGTTAACACTTATACTACCTTCATATTCAGTCAGATTTGTATCAGGCTTCTCTTTTATTTGCATCCAAATTCGTCCACCTGAATCTGTATGAATTCTATCGCTGTCATTTCTACTTTCTTTTAAATTTTCATGTCTTTCCGCATTTGAAAGAAGATCAGTATTTATATTAGGATCACATCCTTTTGGATTTGTAGTAGAATCACAGTTAACAATAGCCATTTCAACGCCATTATTTGAATCGGTTATATTAACTTTATTTCTAAGCACTCTAACATATACTATAGGATCTATATCTGCCCAATCATTTGTTAGATTTTTTTTAAATGTTAAACATCCATCTTGGTGCGCTATTCTTTGTCTAGTTTCATAATATGGTTTTAAATAATCAGCTTTGTCATCGTCAGATAATTGATCGAGCTTACGATAGTCTTCAGTAAGCGCTGAATTTTCCGCAAGACTTAAGGAACCATCCGCATTTAATTTTGTGGCGTTACCTACTATCCAATTACATGAACCGTTGATACAGTAAACAAAATGTCTTGCAAGAGTTTGCCTAATCCATTCATCTTCATCTTTATTAATTTCTCTCGCGTATTCTTTTTTATTCTTAATCCAATCTTCATTTTTTGCATTTAAAACGGTAGTTATTTTGAAAAGTTTTGTTTTATCAAAATAAACTTCTTCACCAGCCTTAAGAATAGTTATTGTAATTAAATCACCAAAATGAACTCTATCTTCATCCCTACATAAAGAATGATGTGTAACCTTGGCAATAGGATCATAAATTGGAGCAACACCTATAAAGTCTCCCGGGCCTTCGGTATGAAAAAGTATTCTTTTACCAATATAACCACCTTTATGAGCGCTATATTCACCAGTTGCATATGCTTGCTCATAATCACCGTTCTCTGGTTTGGTAAATAAGTTAGGACCTGTAAAATAATAACCCGATATTGATTTAATTGTGATGTTAGAATCGGGGTCAGCATTAGCAAAGCTATTAGTTACCCAAGGAGAAATATCAGCATTTTCATCTGGAACCTGAATTTGTAAAAGGTTACCTCTCATATCTCTGTATTCTTTAGTAATAGTATTACTTAACCCATTAGCACGAATTATAATATTTGATACTGTAGTTGCTCTTACCCTACCATCTTTAATATCATCGTTAGCTACTGGAGGCAGGCAGAATTCTTCCATAAAAGGAATAGGCGGAGTACATTGGGTTAAGCTTATTACAACCCCTATATATATTAAAAATTTCCGTACTAAACTTACCATCATGTATCCTATTCTTCTTGAACTGAGCTTGAAGGTCCGTCACCGTCGCCGCCTTTTTTATTACTATTAGGGTCCCCTCTTTTAGTTTTCTTTTTACCGAGCTTATCTTTTAATTTACCAAATTGATTACCTAATTGATTTGTTAGCTGTCCTGCTACTTGATCAAACAGCGCGGTACCACTGACTGCCATTGCACCTCCCATCGTTGGCGCTCCCGCAAGATCTTGCGCTATTGAATCGACCATTCCTATGAAGAAATAAAATAAAAATGTAAATAATATACACGATAATAAACTATTCATAGCGTTAATACAGGCCTGCCAGAAATCATCTGGCGCTCCTGAAGTAGCACTATTCATATGTTGCATTAAATAACCAAAACTATTTCGACATTCAGTTTGTTTTTCTGGAGATAAAGTTGAGTCAACTTCTAGAGTCCACATTGTAACGCCACCTTTTGCTTTATCATAACCAAATATGCTATTAACAAACTGCGTCATATTAGTACTTGCATCTGTATCTTTGACGTATTTACAACTTGGGAATATAACATTATCCATTATTGTGAACATGAAAGCACAAAATGCCATTAATACCATTGGGTGAATAACATTACTCATTAAAGCAGACAGCCAACCATCATACATTCGTTTCGTAGCATTAAATAATGCCATAGGCACAAAGATAGGAGCAAGGAATGCCACAAGTGTAATTGCAATGATTGAAATTAAAAATGAATGCACTACGTGAATAATTACCGAAATAAATAACATTATAAAAAGCAAAATCAACAATACTATAATAAAGAATATAGGATTAAACATGACTGCAAATAACGTTGCCACAGATCCAATAATATTAACACCTTGACGCGCAATTGTATTCAAACCAAAATAGTAGGCTATTCTACAATCAATATAATCCCAAACTTGATAATGTTTCATACTAATCATTCTACCTGCTGCATCTTCTACTGAAGACGGATATAAACTAGCATCAAATACACATAATCCATTAGCAGAACCTGACATGATTGCAATTTGCGAAAGTGAAAGAGCGGCATCTAAAAATGTATTAAATATAAAATCTACACCATGTTTTACTTCACCGTTAATGGTAAAACCTACAGAAAAGTAGGTTACAAGAATCATTTTATTTATAAATAAAAATATCTCACCCTTTTGCGCAGGTTGAGAAGATAGTGATATTTTAATACCAAAAAACATTACATATAAAATTAATAATGCTTGTACAGTAGATCTTAAATTGTTCTGAAATCTACTTAAAACTGTAACACAAGCATCACTACCATTTCCTAAGAAAAATGTTCTTACGGCTTGTACTACGCAATCTACTAACGGTCCTGTTATTGGTATAAATGACTGTGAATATTGGGAATTACCTTTTCCACATAGTTCACTATTTATATAACATTTATCGGAAGATGACACAGTAGCAACAGGTGGAGTACGATATTTACAACCTACTGTCCTATAACCAAGAGTCATGAGCCATTGGATACACATCATGTCACCAATTTCTCTTGCCCTAAAACTAACTATAGTTCCAGGAGGATTATATGGCTCATCATTGACTCTAAGCGCCATTGCTTTTGGATCAGAAGTATCAAATAAACCAAAAAATGAAGGAGTATAAGTCGCTTTAATCGCCCCTCCAGGTGGAACAGGAGTATTACAAGTTTCTTTAGTTTCGCCACCACGTGAATCAATCATTCTAAAATCATGCGAAAGCCAATAATAAATTCCGAAAGTCGCTAAAATATTTATTATACGATCAAAACCATAACGCGGAATACAACTATCATCATTTCTATCAGCTTTAACGTTAAAGATACTATCTTCATCAGCAAAAGCAGTAGTAATATTATGCGATAATATAGAAAAAATTAATGATATAATTATAAGGAGTTTTTTCATAATTTATTCTCTACCTACTCTTTTATAAAATTCAGGTAACCAATCATCTGGGTTATCTCCTACTTCTTTTCTAATTTGTTCTACTAGTAATACTGTTTCTGATCTACCAGATAGAACATTTATAACATTTGTCATACCACTTAAATTAATCCTTGCAACTACTGCATCGTTGCCTTGCTTAATAAGGAAATATCTACTACCTGGATCAGTAGTTTTAATAAGAGTAAATTCTCTCTCTGATAGCATAAAAGAAGTACGATAAACTTCTGTCGCCTTTAAATTAGGTAAAAATATTTGTGTAGCAGTTTGCTGTATTAATGTATCGCTAATAGCACTTTTACTTGCATCTTCCACGCTTTGAGTTGCAAATACAACAAAGGTATTTAACTTTCTAAGTACTTTAAGCCAATCTTTAATTTTTGGAGCAAATACGGGATTATCGATAAGGGCCCAAGCTTCATCAAGCACTATCATTGAAGGAGTGCCATCAAGTGAAATATTAATTCTGTGGAATAAATACGATAAAACAGGTGCCAAACAGATACTATCCTTTAGTAATTCACCCATTTCAAAACCAAAAACTTTTGCTTCATCAAAATTCACATTATCTTCATGATTATCGAACACTTGAGCATGGGAACCAGTTCCATACCACATAGTAAGTCTTGAAGCTACACTTCCTGGAGTTGCTATTCCTAAGAAAGGAGCTATATTACTTAATTTTCTGTCATGAGGCTCTAACTTATAATTTCCACTTACTGCTGAGGTTAAAAGAGCTATATCTTCTGCAGTTATTGCTTCACCATTTACGGTGACTAATAATTTTAATAAATCTAGTAAAAAATTCCTATTTGTTGGTGTATCTGGTAATTTAAATGGATTAAAACCACATTTACTTGCCGTATTAATTAAATTGTATTTACCGCCTATTGCTCTGATAAATATTTCGGCGCCTCTATCTTTATCAAAGAAAAACATACGACATTTAAATTTCTGTGCTTGAGCGCATAAGAAATTCATGAGTACTGTTTTACCAGCTCCTGTTGGACCAATAATTACAGTATGTCCAACATCTCTTAAATGAAAATTGAAATAATACGGTGTACCAGAAGTAGTATCTAACACTGTTACATGCTCACCCCAATGATTACCATGTTTTTTTCCAACTGGGTAATTGTGTAAAGAAGCAAATGAAGCCAAATTTAAAGTAGTTATTTTAGAACTTCTAGAGATAAACTCATTATTGCCAGGTAATTGCGCCCAAAAGCAGGCTTCCATATTAAATTTTTCTCTTATCGGAGTCATGCCTGCGTTAGATAGCTCTACAGATGCCATTGAAAGCGCATTTTCAAGTAATTTCGGTGAGTTTTCCACACACATTACTGTTAAATGATGGTCCCCAAAACCTATATCTCCACTCATTGCCATATCTTGAGCTGCTGTAATTTCAACTGCTTGGGAAACAGCTTTATCGCCAGCATTTAATAATCTATTTAATTGGCGCTGCATTTCTTCAATTGCAATTTGTCTATTAATAAATACAAATGATTGACTTAAAACAAATTCAAATGGCATTTGTAGAAACCCATCTAGCATACCTGAAAAGGTTCGTGGTCCGTATTCTTTTATACTAACCATACCAGCGTATTTACTACCTGTCGCTCCTCTAATTTCAAAAGACTTTGCACCAAAAAAATGTCTTACTGTGGTTATATATTTATCAATGTCCATTGTGGGAGTAAAATAATGAGCCTCATTATCACTCCAATTCACTATCTTAGATAAAAACTCTACTATCTCTGAATGCATACCTTCAGGTCTTTGGATTACTCCTAAAACTTTTGGTCCGTAACTACTTAATGAATTTAATACACGTGAAGTTGCTTCTTCAAGCTCTTCATATGCATCTCTCATTCCTCTTTCCCAAGCTTTTTTGTCTGTTTTTTGTTTAAACTTTTCAAAAATATGCTCTACTATTGCGGCACCTTTAGTATCAGATTTTCTAATAATAGAGACGTAGATCTCATTTACGAAAGCTTGATTATCTTTATGCTTTTTTTTCCATTCATCATCTACATAAGTAACAAAATCTTTTTTTACTTTAATATTTGGATCAATTGTTTGTTCATTTTGATCAATAACATTTTGTTTACGTCTAATTACATGAAAATATAAAGCTAGAGTACCGGTGGCTAAACCTTTAAACAAACCGTTTCTTAAATTTTTCTTTATATCAAGGTCAGCATCATCTGCTGTTTCAAAAGAAAATCCGCTAAGTTTTATAACTTTTATTAATTCATCTTTTTTAGTTAAAATGGTATTTCTATTCCAATGGCATCTATAATTAATAAACTCACTTACAGACACTTCTCTTCTTATGTATTTGTCATATCTTGTTTTTTCTATTGATAAGCCAGCCATTAAATTTTAACTCTGTTAGAATGGGTCATAAGAATTAGCACCATGAAAAATTTTGTTTTTACATCTATTACATTTTTTCATTTTGACCATAAACAAATCCATAAATCTAGGCTCTTTAAAAGATAATATATATCCTAAGAAGTGCATAAACACCGCTCCAAATATAGCTTTAAATTTATTGTCAAAATTTATGAAGAGTAAAAGAGCAAAGAAAAAATTTACTGCAAAATAATTATAAGGTACCCCCAACATCATAGCTGGTCGAGTTAAACCAACGAACAAAGGATCTGTTTCTATATTACCATCTGACATAATGCTTTAGTATTATTTTCAACAATATTAATATTTTTATATTTAATTTTAAGATATTTATCAAAAGATTCAAGGTTTAATTTTACAAAACCAATAATTTAAGGATAAATTTTAAAACTATAGCTTTTTAGCTTACTTTTTATATCATTCCAAAATTTATTTAAATTCCAAGTTGGGTTTATAACTATTAAACCACATTTTTTCATTCCACTAGAGTTTTGCTCAATATTATCAAACTCCGTAATTAAATAAATATAATTTTTAGTTAATTGATTGATATTATCAAGAAAACTATCAACTATTTCTTCATCTTTTATAGGAAACCAAATAATAATTGTTGGGGTAGAAAATTTTTTCAATAATTTTTCTAACGCCGTCTTAATTTGAATAAATTCATTTTTTTCTTCAAAAGCAGGATCAATAATAATTACTCCTCTTTTTTCTTCTAAAGGTAAAAGAGCATTTAATGCTTCATATCCATCACGATTATGAATTAAAATATTTGTATCTTTTAATTTAAGTAATTTTTCATATATAACTTTATTTTTCTCAATAAAAATTCCTTTATCACTTTCTCTTTTTAGATTTTTAATTATATATGGTGAGCCAGGATAATACCTAATTTCACTATTAACATTTAAACTCTCAATTAATTTACAAAAAACTGGAAATTCTTGTTTTAATTCTTTATAAACTAGATTAATTCCTGTTAAATATTCACCAGTTCTTTGAGATTTCTCATTATAAAGATCATAAATTCCTTGACCTGCATGAGTATCAAAAAAAACTATTGGTTTATTTTTTAACTTATAATATTCTATTTCATGAATTAAAGTTAAATGTTTAATAATATCGGAAAAACTTCCGGCATGAAATTCATGATTGTAATTCATAACTTGTATAATTATTTTAAATTTTTTATAACTACTAATAAATTTTTACGGCTCAAAGGTTAAAATGGATAAAAACTTATTACCGAAAGACTTTAATCTTATAACTGATTTCTATTCAAGTAGAATTTTAGAAATTATTACTAATGCATTAGATGATAAGAATAATAATGAATTAGGGTTTTTAATTGTAGAAATAAAAAATTTTAATAATATATTATTTTTACTTGGTAATGAGAAAGCTTATTCACTTATCCATAAGCTTGGTTATGAAATACAAAAAAATCATGTACAAGTTGAAATCATTAACCACAATCACTTTTTAATTATAATCAAAGATTGCTCGGATGCAAAACTTAGTGAATGCGCTTTAGATTTTTTTAATCAAATTCATCTATTTGGCTTTAAGCAAAATGAAGAAGCTTATTTTCATCCTGTTATAGGAGGAACACTTAGAAGCGGAAGTAATTTACCTAATGCCAAAGATATTCTTAATCAATGCATCACTGCTCTTGATAATGCTAAAGACTCTACACAAAATTACACTTCTTATAAGGAAGTACTAAATATTCAGGCAAAAATTAAAAATGAAATGCATTTAGCTAATTTTGCTCATAAAGCATTATTTTATAAAAACATAGCTTTCGCTTTCCAGCCAATTATAAAAAGTTCTGACGGTACCACCAGCTTTTATGAATCTCTTTTAAGGTTACTTAATGATGAAGGTAAGCCAATTTCTGCAGGCCCTTTTATTCCAATTGCTGAAAAATTTGGATTTATAAATCTTATAGATGACATTTCGTTTAAAATGGTTATCGACAATCTTACAAAATATAAAGACATTACATTATCTTTTAACCTTTCTAGTATTTGTATCGACAATAACAATTTTTTACAAAAAATGTTTGAATTTTTAAGAAATTGCCCTGAACTTGCCTCAAGATTAATAATTGAAATTACAGAAACTGCTATTTTAAAAGACCTTGGTAAAGCTGCATATTTAATTGCAAAACTACAAGATTTAGGTTGTAAAGTAGCGTTAGATGATTTTGGATCGGGATATACTTCTTTTAAAAATATTAAAGCTTTAACTATAGATATTATTAAAATTGACGGCTCGTTTATTAAAGATATTTCTGATTCTCATGATAATAAAATTTTCGTTGAAACCTTTATCGCTATGTGCAAAAAATTTGGATTAGAATCAGTAGCAGAATATGTAGAAACGGGTGATATAGCTAAAACTCTTATAGATCTTAAAGTTGATTACTTGCAAGGAAATTACTTCTCTCCAGCAGTAATTGAAAAACCTTGGCTTAATGAACAAAAGAAAATTATTTAATTTTTTGCTTGATTATTAAACATTTTAAGCTTGCTGGTTAGATGTTTTAGACGTATTATCATCTCAATAAATTTGCAATTTAACTTGAGACATCATGGAATTAATTTTAGACTGGATACAGTGGTTAGTTAACTTTACACATAGCATTGGTTACTTAGGAATTTTTATTGCAACTTTTTTAGAAAGCACTTTTTTACCTATCCCAGCTGAATTAACAATGATTCCCGCAGGTTATTTAGTTTATCAGGGCGAAAGAAATTTAACATTAGTAATTTTAACTAGTATTTCAGGAACAATTTTAGGGGCTGGTTTAAATTATTATATTGCATATGTATATGGTCGCAAATTACTTCTAAAATATGGAAAATATTTTTTTATTGATGAAAAAAA
The DNA here is from genome assembly GCA_017304685.1 of Sphingobacteriia bacterium. NCBI lineage: Bacteria > Pseudomonadati > Bacteroidota > Sphingobacteriia > Sphingobacteriia bacterium. The sequence continues at coordinate 1,097,004 of JAFKLR010000003.1, forward strand.
ATTAAATTCTATTGAAAAGTTTTTTAATAAACATGGCGCAGTTTCTACCTTTTCCGGAAGATTGATCCCAGGAGTTAGACATTTCATCTCATTCCCTGCAGGCCTTGCTAAAATGAATCTTAAGAAATTCTGTCTATATACTGCCTTAGGTGGCGGCATATGGATGATTACTCTTATAGTACTTGGTTATTATATTGGAGAGAATGAAGATCTTATAGCTGAATGGCTACCTATTATAACTATTTTTATTCTTTCAGTCTGCGCAATTTTTGTAGGAATTTACACAAAATTACAAACAAAAAAGAAGGATAATTAATGGATAGCAGATGGTATAATATACTTCTATTTTTAGGCAGCATATTTTTTCTATTCTTCCTTTTTGAGAATAAAATAAATAAAGGTATTAAAGTTTCGCAAGAAATTATTGATGCACCCCTTGCCCCTCCTCCTACAAAGGATATTGTTAAAGAAATTACAGGAAAGGAAGTAAATAAAGATAATTTACTTGAAAGAAAAATTGCAGGAATAGTAGCTTCTTTCGCAGAAACACCTCAAGGTAAAGATTTTTTAAGGGGGTTAATTCAACCAGTTAATCCTATTAATGAACTTGAAAATAATTTTTTAGATGTGGAATTACCAAAATCAATTATTGAATATAAAATTATTGAAATAGGCTCTGTTAAAACCTCAAAATGCGGAGATAAATTAGATATAATCGATTTAGATAATAATAGTTCTAAAGTGATAACTTTAGGATTAAATGAATTTCATAATCTTGACCCTATAATTGGTTTAATGAGCATTGGTGAAACACGAGAAATTTCCTTAATGTCTAAGAAATTTAAAATCAAACTTAATAAAATTATCCATGAAGTAAAAAGAGAAAAAAGCTTGCATTTTTTTATGAATAAACCTACCAACCGAATTGCATGCGGGAGAAAAGTAGTAATAGATACAGCATTAAAAGACTTTAATAATGAAAAAATATATCATTATAGCGAAGTTAATAAAAAACCTTTAATAATAAATGTTAATAATAAAGACTTACCTACTTTTATTTTAGACCCACTTATTGCAGGTGGAATAGGAAATAAAGTATCAATTATTTTAGATAATAAGAAACTAAGTGAAGCGAAGAAATATTTTAATTTTCTATCAAACATTACTCTAAAAAACTCTGAAGTTTTTTCTTTAGAAATAGTGAGCCTGGCTTATATGGAATAGTTTTATATATTTTTCTAAATAAATACAATTTTAGAAAATGCTGATATAACCTATATTTTAACAGATTCAAACCTTTAGTAATTATTAATGGCGCTGCATATTATTAATCTTATTCCACTAAATTTTTTCGTGGAATAAGATTCTTTTATTTTGAAAAACTTTAATATACACCTTTAAACTATTGGAGTTCAGTTACTCCTCTATCCTCGCCTTTTCGTATAAAGACATTATTCTTAATGTCAAATATGTGCATATTATTATCAAAAACGCTTATTTTCAATTCATTTAGATTGGTGTTACCATTTTCCAAATAACTGATTAACTGGGGAATTAAAAGAGAAAGCTCAAATCCAGAGATAATATTATTATTAACTATTTGATTATTATTTAATCCCCTTAATATTTCCTCATAATCATTATGTTTAAATTCTGCAAATAAAATACCTTTTAAAACCTCATTATCAATTTCAGCGAATTTATCATATTGATTTGTCCCAAATATTTTTACACTTGTCATATCAACCTGCTCGCTTATAAAAGTATCTATTATATCTTTTATATACTTACCTGTATCCAATATTAATAATGCATTTTTAGTTTTTAGTGGATCTTGGGCTTTAAGAGACTCAGCCATTGATTTAGAAGCAAAAGTTAAAGATTCATTATCGTTATATTTCTCAATTTTAACTATAGTAGCATCATTTATATTTACTATTTCACTTAAATGCTCAATAACCTGATCAGCCACTTTTGTCTTTGGTGATAAGATAAATATATGCTTATAATTTTCTTGTAATAAGTTTTCTATTACAATTTCGGCATATCTTTTTGGGTGAAGGCCATAGATATAAACATTTTCTTTAGCAATTTCTTCATCATTAGAAAATGAAATAATCACCGTGTTTTTACTAATATTCTTTCTTAATTGTTCCGTATATTTACTAAAATACGGGCCATAAATAATTTTAATTTTATTGTTATTAATATAACTTATAGCTTTCTCTAACTCAGTTTCCGAATCAAAAAATTTTATATTTATATCTTTATATTCCTTATCTATTGAATGTAAGGTTTTAACCGCTTGCTTCATTCCAGTGGCTATATCCTTTCCGGTTCCATCGTGGCTACCTGTAAGAGGTAGAAGAGCAACGACAGTAAATTTGCCAACAAATTCTTCTTCTTTCTTTATTATTACTTTTTTATTTACAGTTTTACCAAGTAAATTATCAGTATATTTACAACCCGTAAACGAAGTAAATATCCATAAAATAATAAGACATTTTTTAAACATATATATTTCTCAAGATTAATTTTAAAAGTGCAGAATTATAATATATTAAAAACTTATAACTTACAATCGTTGCCTTACAACTAAAATATGTTAATATAATATTAACTATTTAATGTTTTAATTAAATAGTTAAATTATTTAACTATTTATAATAGGTTATTATATGTCTAAAAGTAGTGAAGAAAAAGTACAAGTAGAATCTACTGGTGATAAAACTCCTAGCACTGGAAATTCAATCCCTTCATTACATATTGTTGATATATTGCCAGAACATCAAACTCAAGTTGCACAATTAAGAGGAGAAATGAGAGCTAATAACTCACTTGAAAAAGATGAAAAAATTGCACGCGAATTACAAGACAAGTTAGAAAAAGAATCTCTTAATAATAATACTAATGAACCAAAAGAAACTAAAACAAAAAAAATAAAATTAATTAAAGAGGAAAAGTCTGAAGAAGGAAGTGAAGAAAAAACAGAGAAAATCTCACCTGATATTAAGGGTATAAAAACTTCTAATAATAACATTATTAATAATGCAAGTAACTTTGTAGGAACAGTAATAAATACTGCTGGAACTGCTGCTAGTGAAAAAAAAGAAAAAAAGAAAGTAAATAAAGAAACAAAAAAAGAAAATGAAGATGTCATCATTGATGTAAATAAAATTGATTTTGGAGATATTGGTGAAGGGTTGACTCAAACTCCCTCAACTATCGATCCATTTCGCTTTGATGATTTAAACTATCGTCAGAATAATGACAATTCTAAAGATCAAAAAAGAAACGCTAAACGTTGTTACTCTCTTTCACAAAGACTGGAATCTGATGTTATTGGCTCTATTATGCGTTATGCTAAAAATTTTAAGTCAGAAGCCTTTATGTGGATGAATAAATGGAGAAAAGCCGATAAAAAAATAAATCAAATAACTATTAGCAACGATAACCCATTTGATAATACAGAAAATATTGAAGAAAGATTAAATAACAATTTATTACTTCCAAATTTAAGCCAAACTGTTATTGAAAGTAAAGAAAGAGCGGCAGAGGCTTTAAAACAATATGGTGTCATTAGTTTAAAACTTGCAAAATCTTTGAAACAAAAAAGATCTGCGAAACTTAAATTTATTGGTAATATTGCTTTAATAACTGTTTCCTTTGGTGGAAGTATTGTGATGGAAGTATATGGAGCAGGTTATCTAGCAACTAGGATTATAGCTCACACCTCTACTTTTCTTGCAACATTAGTAGGAGGACAAGGTACTCAAAACGCATACAAAGAATTAGGCAAAGCTGATAAAAGTGCTGTTGGAAATTTTTTCGATGAAGATGAAGGCTTGCCAGAAACAATTAAAGATATTTTAGATAAAAACCTTAGTAATAATAATGCTGAAAACCGTGAAGAACAAAATATAGCTACAGCAAATGACATTGCAATAGCGGTAAAAAATAGAAAAACACGCCCTCAACTTGCAGTACCTAAATTAAAAGATATTGGTCAATGGGGCAGTACTTTTTCTATGGGGGCTACTACTTTTAGAAGTTCAAGTGATACTGTTAAAAGCGTCTATTCACCTAGACAAGACAATATTAGTAGATTTAATGCATTAAGTAACTTTAATAATGCAAATAGATGGTTAACTACTTTTGAAATTTTGGAAATTTTAAGAGAATATAATTCTAAAATTACTGTGCATCTATCGGCAAATCTTGCAGAATCAAACAAGTCAGAAGAAACATTAGTAAATGGTTATAAAGAGAATTCTACAGTTTTAATTATACAAACAATTAAGGCAAATTATATTAAAGAAGAAAATTATAGAGAACTTGCAAAACCTGAAATAAACGGCCCTGTTGGAACATATTATGCAGGTATTTTATTACATAATAAAACTATTTATTTAATTAATCCAAGAGGCGAAAAAACTGATCACACCGCAAACATTTTGAAAAGCTTTAATGAATTAAAGAAACATCTTCCAAATGTAATAACATTAATTAAAGATAATGATAAACCGCAAGTGATTTACAATCAAGGTGCTGATAGCGGGTTTTATTTGATTCAAAATATAATGGATATTGTTGAAGGAAATTATAATGGTAAATCGGTAAGTTCATTAGCTAAAAGCGAAGATATTAGCAAAATTAGAGATAATTTTCAAAAAAACTTTGGACATATTATTAATAACAATAGCCCAAGAAGAGAAAAGTAGAAAATTATATAAATTTTTAAACTATTGATATTGATTGCTTTTTTTAGATGTTATATGCTGTGGATGAATTAATGGAGAACTTATGAATAAAGAACAATTTATTGATAGTTTTGATGTAAAGGGAAAAACTTATTACTATTATAATTTAAATAAAATTGCTGAAGTTTATAAAATTGATCTTAATAAACTTCCTTTCTCAATGAAGGTGTTACTTGAAAATCTTGCACGTAATTTTGATGGAATCAATGTTACTGAAAAAGATTTTATATCGATTAAAGATTGGGTTGATAATCCGAAATCAGATCGTGAAATTTCTTTTATGCCTGCAAGAGTATTGATGCAAGATTTTACTGGCGTTCCTGCAGTAGTTGATTTAGCAGCGATGAGAGATGCTGTAAAAGCATTAGGTGGTGATCCAAATAAAATCAACCCTCTTGCACCTGTTGATCTTGTAATTGATCACTCTGTACAAGTAGATATTTATGGAACAAAAGATGCGTTTGAAAAAAACGTTGAACTAGAAATGGAAAGAAACATTGAAAGATATGAGTTCTTAAAGTGGGGACAAGAAGCATTTTCAAACTTCAAAGTAGTACCGCCTGGAACAGGTATTTGTCACCAAGTAAACTTAGAATATTTAGCGCGTGTTGTTTGGACAAAAGAAGAAAATGGTAAAACTATAGCATATCCTGATACATTATTTGGAACTGATAGCCATACAACAATGGTTAATGGTTTAGCCGTACTTGGTTGGGGTGTAGGTGGTATTGAAGCGGAAGCAGCAATGCTTGGTCAGCCTCAGTCAATGGTATTACCAGAAGTTATTGGATTCAACCTTTCTGGTTCACTTAAAGAAGGGACAACTGCAACAGATTTAGTACTTACAGTAACTCAAATGTTACGTCAAAAAGGTGTAGTAAATAAATTTGTAGAATTCTATGGTGAAGGCTTACAAAATTTATCACTTGCAGATAGAGCAACGATCGCTAACATGGCTCCTGAATATGGCGCCACTTGCGGCTTTTTCCCAATTGATAATGAAACACTAAAATACTTACATCTTTCTGGTAGAAGCGAAGAAAATATTCAATTAGTTGAAGCTTATGCTAAAAAGCAAACAATGTGGAATGAAGGTAAAAAAGACTTGAAATTCACAGATATTTTAAACTTAGATTTATCTCAAGTTGAACCAAGTCTTGCAGGACCTAAAAGACCTCAAGATCGTGTTTCATTAAGTACCGCTAAAGATTCTATATTAAAAGTTTTACCTGAACTTTCTAAAGCTGGTAACACTTCATTATCTAAAGATTATGAAGTTAAAGGACAAAATTTTAAACTTGCAAATACCGATGTAGTTATTGCAGCTATTACAAGTTGTACTAACACTTCAAATCCAAGTGTAATGATAGCAGCAGGAATTGTTGCTAAAAAAGCTAGAGCTTTGGGTATAGTTTCTAAACCTTGGGTAAAAACTTCATTAGCTCCTGGTTCAAAAGTTGTAAGTGAATATTTAGATAAAAGTGGTTTAACTCAAGATTTAGAATCTATTGGTTTTAACTTGGTTGGTTATGGTTGTACTACATGTATTGGTAACTCAGGCCCATTAAAGAAAGAAATTGAAGAAGCAATTTCAGCTAATGATGTTGTAGTTGCATCTGTATTATCAGGAAACCGTAACTTTGAAGGAAGAGTGCATCCGTTAGTTAAAGCAAACTATCTTGCGTCCCCTCCTCTTGTGGTTGCTTATGCTCTTGCAGGTACAATGAATATTGATTTATCAAAAGATATTATTGCAACAACGAGTGATGGTAAGCCAGTTTATTTAAAAGATATTTGGCCTACTAATAAGGAAATTGCAGATGTAGTAAATTCAGTAATTACACCCGAAATGTTTAAAGCAAAATACAATGATGTGTTTAGTGGTGATAAATATTGGAAAGAAATTAAAATTGCAAAAGGACTTAATTACGCTTGGAATGATAAAAGTACTTATATTCAAAATCCACCATATTTTGTTGGTATGAGTAAAAATACTAATATTATTGGCGATATTAAAGGGGCAAGATTACTTGCATTACTTGCAGATAGTATTACAACCGATCATATTTCACCTGCAGGAAATATTTCAAAAGCTGGCCCTGCGGCAAAATATTTAAGTGACCAAGGTGTTGAGCAAAAAGACTTTAACTCATATGGCGCTCGTCGTGGGAATCATGAAGTTATGATGCGTGGAACTTTTGCGAATATTCGTATTAAAAACGAAATGCTTCCAGGTGTTGAAGGTGGACTTACAAAATATATTCCTACTCGTGACACTATGAGCATTTATGATGCAGCAATGCTTTATAAAAATGATAAAACACCTCTCGTTATTTTTGCTGGTAAAGAATATGGCACAGGTTCTTCACGTGACTGGGCTGCTAAAGGAACATTATTGTTAGGTGTAAAGGCAGTAGTTGCAGAAAGCTTTGAAAGAATTCACCGTTCAAATTTAGTTGGTATGGGTGTATTACCACTTGTATTTAAAGACGGCGAAAATAGAAAAACTCTTAACTTAACTGGTAATGAGCAAATTGATATTTTAGGCCTTTCAGGTGAAATTAAACCTAAAATGGAACTTAAACTTATCATTACTCGTGAAGATGGTTCTAAACATGAAACTTCATTGATTTGTAGAATTGATACAAAAGTTGAAGTTGAATATTTTAAAAACGGTGGAATATTACCTTACATGATAAGGAATATGATATAAATTTTTATATCTCACAAGTTTTAAGAAAAACAGGTAGAAAGTTATGATTTTCTACCTGTTTTTATTTGATTATTTTAGCACAAATTTAGTTAAAAAAGCTTTTGGAAATTAGATTTAAAATTTCCCTTAGTTTACTTTATAAATCTATAAAAAATGATCTTTTGTCTCTTTGCTTTCTTTTTTCTTCTTCTTTAGCGTACCAACTTATAATTTCGTTGATTTCAAAAGGTAAACTAATTTTGTCATTCGTGACAGGATTAGTTGCATATAAGCCTTCATTTCTATTTAATCCAAATGTAAGTTTATTTTCAATTAAACGGCTATCAGCTTTATTTTTTAAAAACTCTATATTTCTTTGAAAGAATGGGTATAAATGAGGTGTTTTATTGTATAACTCTATAACACTTTTGTACCTTATATTTAGATTTACTAAAAATTCTTTTAAGTCATCTTGTGATAAACCACTTAAACAAAAATTAGGATGAGAAACATTTTGATTTATACGTGTTAAAATATTTAAACTAATTCTATTATTTTCTTCAATAAATGCGTGTAAATCAGGAAAAGCCTGTTGTAAAGGCTCCTCATAAGATATCTGTACCTCTAACAAATTTCTATTAGTATCTTTATTCGCTAGAATACCTTTAGCCATTATTTTTTGAGCTCTTTTATTAAAGTTGTTATTTCTTAAATCAATTGAAACTAAACTTTTATTTTCCTTTAAAAATTGTACTATAAATTCGGCTACATCAACGCCAGCAATAAGAATGTTCATCGTCCCCAGCCAATTAGAATGTAAGTTTAAATGTCTAAGCGTATTATTATATTTCAAACCATATAATATAGATTTTAATCCCTCAAAACTTATACAGTTTCCTGAAAGATCTAGCGTAACTAAAGTTGTATTAGTAGCTAAAGCCTTTCCAATAGCTTCAGCACCATTATCATTTATGGAATTATTAGCTAAAATAAGTTCAGTAATTTGTTTATTATCTTTAATTAATTCTGCTAATTTAAATATATCAGCCTGACCAATAAAACGATCTGACAAACTATTACCACTATATGGTTTTAAAATTTTAGTAGTAAACTTTCTAATTTTAGTACTTAAACCAAATGTAACTTTATCTTCAATATAATTTAAAGGTTGTCTAATTGATCCGTTCATAATTTTTTCAGAAAAGAAATTTATTGCTCCAAAAACAAACGAAAGACCATTTGACGATTTTTCACCATAACTTTCACCTAATTTACAAGAAGTAAGGTTTAATTTTTGTACATTGTTAGTAGTTTTATTTAACGTATCGACGATATTAAAAATACCTCTATCTTTATTAAAAATATTTTCAATTAGACTGCTTCTAACTGCTTCACTATTAAAATCATCGTTACTAGTAAAATTAATCGAAATTAAATGTGTATTAGTGTCGTTATTAAACCCACTTAAAATTATCTTAATATCTTCAAAAGAATAATTCCTGAAATTTAAATTAGTTAAAGTTGGATCATTATTTCTAATTCTATCTCTAGTAGCATGAAGCATTTAAAACCTCACATTAGCAATTTATTTAATAGCAATTTACTTTACAATTTATTATTAATCAAATTTTATTATTCAATTAATATCTTTTTATATTAAATTCAGTTAAATAGTATTAAATTTTATGGAATTAAATAATATATGGCACGTATAAAAAATTATAACTTTTCTAATGTAGCTGTATTTATCAATACTGAAAATGTCAGTAACTAAGTAATTTCATATTAATGAGATGAAATATATATCAAATTATTACTAATTTTATTCACATAAAGCTTCTGCGATTAAATTTAAATTCTCATCATTTTTCTTAATTAGTTCTTTAGCTTTTTGTTCAAGAACAGCGATATTATCAGGCGATGTATCGTCCATCTCACTATTTTTTGGATCCAAAATTATTTGCATACGAAAATAGTCATTATGGGGGTGATGATTATCAAATACATATCTCATTTGGTAATCTGTAACTTCATTTTCAGAATACATCATAAGTGGAATTATTTTTTTTGCCCAGCCAAGTAGCCCTGCGTTTTCTACATCTCTACGCTCAATTTTTTTACTGCTTGAACCTATATTAGTACCAGTTCCAAGTGAAATAATAAGAAAATCATTATCATAACCATGTAGTTCTACAGCATGAACAGTAGCAGAGAGCGTTGGATTATTTACTGCTACACCTCCATCAATAAAAGTGTAAGTATTTTTACCGGTCATTTCTTGAACAACAGCTGGCCTAAAATATGTAGGAGCGGCAGTTATAGCTCTCGCTAAATCTTTAAGTTTATAATTTCTTTCTGGATCATTTTTAGCTCGGGAAGTTTTAAAAAAGAATGTCATATCTTTTTCAATTTCATACGCAGGCAAGATAACATTAGTTATAGTATTTTTTAGTTCAGTATCCGCAAAATATTTTTCTAATAAACTTTCAAAGGATTTTTCTGAATATTTAGCATCTACCCAACCAAAAAATGATTTTGCATTTTGCCATAAAGATTTCTCAAACACATCCTGACCTAAGTTTTTATATAATGAAAGAACATCATCAATATTATATTTAGGTTTTCCATTTGAGTCAGGTGTATTAAGTAATAATATAATTAATCCTCCTGTTGAGGCTCCCGCCATTATATCAAAACAATCAACTAACTTTTTATTACTTTTAAGGCGGCCTTCTAGATCTTTTAACACCATTGCTGGAATTAAACCCCTTATACCTCCACCATCTATAGAAAGAATTTTAATACGTTTATTGGGTATAGAACCTTGTCTAGTAACGGTAGAAAAATTATCTGCTTTTACATTTTTTAATAGTATTATTGGGTTCAATAATACTATTAATAAGTATAATGTTATGTGTTTAAGGTGCGAAAACATTTTGTCTCCCCTTTATTGAATGTCTTAAGTATAAACTTTTAAAAATAACCAAGACGACTACTAGATTTACATTTATGGCTTTTAAATAATGAATTAATTTATAGTGTTAAACTGATAGTTTTACTTTAATAGTTTATATAAATAGTAGTAATATTATAATATTTAATTCTATATTATTCGTTTATTAAAGCAATAAATCTAAAGGCAAAATCAAAATGAAAAATTTTAAATCATCATTATTTATAACTTTCTTTTGTTTAAGTTTATTATCAAATTTATTATTTAGCATTTCTATTGCTGAAGAAACTAAGGAACAAATTAATTTAAAAAATAAATTTACCTCTTATTTCAGCCATGCAATAAAACATGGAGTGAATCCATATGCTAAAAAAGGTTTAGATATTTGGCTTTATGAAAGTTATAGTAAAGAGCAACGAATAGAATTACTTAAAGTAGTTTTAAAAGCTATTAATAATCATTCATATGAAAGTTGGTATGATATAAAAAATACAGCCTATGCTGATATAACTCCTCATACTTATATTAAAAATTGTGTATTTATTTCCTTACAGTTTCTAAATGTTAAAGATATCGCATATTGTACTAACTATAAAACTTGTAAAAATCAAAAAGGTAAATGGGATATTGAAGATAGTATGTAAGAGAGTAAAAAAGTTGTAAAACTAATATTATATCTAATGAATTTTTCTATTATAATTCATCTAAACATTGTAATAGCTCATTTTTATTAAATGGTTTTCTAATACACTTTAATGCTCCATAAGAAAGCGCCTTTTCAATTTCTTGGTGATTAGCGCCACTTTGAATAATTATAGGAACGTGTTTTAACTTTTCATTTTTTTTAACTATATTTAAGAATTCAAGTCCATTCAATTCAGGCATCATCATATCTAATAAAACTATATCAATATTTTTAATATTATTTTGCAAAAATGTTAGACCTTCATTTGCGAAATCACTTTATAGGAAGTGCCAATCAGTAACATTTCTGTGCTTAAAGTGCATGTTTCCTCATCATCAATAATAAGAATAGTTTTTTCTTTATTATCTATATCATTTTTTTCATATGAATATTTAGCTCTAACAATTGGTAAAGAGAAGTAAAATGTAGCTCCAGACTCATTATTATTTTTTGCCCAAATTTTACCATTATGTTCTTCTATAATTTTTCTTGAAATACTTAAACCTAAACCTGTATCACCAGCCTTTGTCCTTGTTCTTGAGCTTTGATAAAAAGGTTCAAAAATATTTTCTAATTCATCTTCTGGAACGCCTATACCGTTATCTGTAATTGAAAATAATACAACATTCTGACTTGAGGAAAGATTTATAATTATAGTACCCTTTTCAGTAAATTTCAGTGCATTAATTGCAAGGTTTCTTATTACTTGTTTTATAAATTGTGTATCAATATATACAGTAGGTATGTTATTTGAAAAATTTAATACAAATTTTATATCTTTACCTTGTAAATGTAGAGATTTACATTCATCAACAACCTCATTAATAAGGGGTTTTACATCAGTAATTTCTTTATTATATACAATTTTTCCTGATTTATGTTTTGATAAATCTAGTAGGTTACATATAAATTCTTTAAGACGCTGAGCATTATTAGCAACCTCTTTTGCAGCTTTATATCTTTTTTCCTCACTCAAAAGATTCCATTTTTCTACTAAAGATTCCGATATATTACTAAATCCTTGAATAGGTGTACGTATTTCATGACTTACATTATTTAAAAATTCATTTTTAGCTTCTAATGCTTCTTGTAATTCACTAGTTCTTTCTTCTAAGTTTTTATTAGTATCTTCTAATACTTGTTTAACTTCTCCTAAAGAAATATTAGCTTTATTCAATTTCCTCACGAATTGTTGTAATCTAACTAAGTTTAATGCAAGGACCCAAAGTTCAATAGATTTAACTGTAGGTATTTTAATCTCTTCTTTATAATCGTTTGTTCTAATTTTTTCAGCAATATCTGATAGCATTATTAATGGCTTAACGTGGACGTTACGTATAAATATCATTGAGAAGGTTACAAACATTCCAATTACTAATATAGAAACTACTCCTGGAAAAAGAGTTTCTTTTAAATCCTGGTTAGCCATTGCTTGATTATAGCCTATAAGTACTATGAAAGGATAATTTTCAAGTTTTCTGTAATAAAGTAATACATCATGACCTATAGTAATGGGATGTTTAAAAAACCCTTCACTTTTTGTTATTGATTTAAATTTAGTTTTTATTTCATCATTGGAAACACTAATATTTTCTGAGCTCAAAGTTACATCACCGTCTTTATCTAAAACGATGTAACTTACAGCTTTGCTATCTATAGCTTTTCTAATTTTACTATTAAGTTTATTTACGCTAAACCCAAGAGAAATTATCCCTGTAAATTTATCTTCTTTATTAGTTATACCGGCACCAGCAGGAATTACTAATTCTCCGCTTGAGATACCGATATCTATCTTGTCAAAATGAAGTTTCCAAGGTTCTAACAGAGCCATTTTTGCATAATATCTTTTAGATCTATCTTTTGGCTTTTGTAATACACCGAGTAATGTACTTGCTACCATTTTATTATCTGGCGTATTCCAATCAAACATTACCCATGAGAATTGTTCTTTTACTTCCTGATTAGTAATAAGTGGGTTACGAAGCAATTCTGCTATTTTATTATGATTATTATAATTATTTTGTATTATTTCATTTCCAAGGAAGTTTATTAAGCTGAATACATAATTAAAGGATTCTGATATTTCATCCGAAATTGCAATAGATTCTTTAACTACTTCTTCTGCCTTAATTTTTTCCCTTGAATCAAATACTGACCATATGAAAAACCCAGCTACGGCTAATGAAATTAAGATTATAGAAGAGATAATATAAAAGTAATCTCTTGAAATAGAAGGTTTTTTAAAAAAATTAACCATAATAATTATCTACTTATTATATAGTACGTTACAATATGATGAATAATCTAATATTTATTAATTATTTTTCAAATTATTTGTAATATTTGTTTATATATTTACCAACATTGAAATTAGGTAGATTTTCTACAAGTTTATGTATAATGTAATTCAGAGCAAAAGCTGGTGCATCCGTAATACGTTTTCCACCAAACCCAATACCTGCATAAAAACCTGGTAAAACTTGAACAAATTCCCCTGAATTTTTACCATTAATTGGCCGAGAGCAAGCTTTAACCAAGGAAGAATATGCTGATTATAATGCAGAAATCCCTCCAGCAAATATATCAAAATGTTTCTTTGAATTTTTGTGGTTTGCGTCGGAAGAACTGATAATATTTACCTTATGTACTTTTTTAGGAGATTCAATAATTGGACTATTTATATCAAAAACTTTATTAATATCATTTAGTGAATTTTCAATAAGTTTCAAAAGTTCCTTATTTGATGTTTTCCAAATAAAGCCTTCTGTCTCCTTAAAATATCTTTGTGGATAGCTTTTAAGAAAATTAATAAAATCATTAATTGAGTTACTTTTACTTTTCATTTAAGTAATAATTATCCTTCTTACAAATTAATGACCAAAATCCTTAATTTTATTAAAGCAAATCTAAGTTTAAGATAATGCATATAGTACTTAAATTTTTATAAATATACAAGCAATTTATTAATAAATTATTATTATTTTTTATAAAATTAAGTATTTTATTTTATCGCTTAAATATTTTTTAGATAAATCAATGTGTTATAATTTAAAGTTAAACCATTATTATAAGAAAGCCAAAGCCACAAAATAATTCCTTTTTCAGAAAACATCTTAGCTCTGATGTTTTTATAATTTCTTCTTTTATACCAACATAAACTATCTTTTTAGCAATCATTTTTATTTTAGGAAGCAGAAAAGAAAATTTAGAAAAAGTTCATTTTTCGTTATAAAGATTTATATATAGAGAATATAGTATAAAACTAATTAAATTATAAGTTTTTTGAAATAAAATCATTAAAAGAAAAAATTTTATTTACGTCAAAATCCATTATATCATCAGTAAATGAATAATAATAAGTTTTATGTTGCCCTTCCAATCTTTTAGCTGGCCTTAAATAATTTAAACGTTCACTTATATTAGGAAAGGTGAGATTCTTTATATCTTTATGATAACAAAATATTTTTGTTCTATTTTTAAGAAGTGCTACTATATCAGAATTTATATTATTTAATTCCTCAGCTTCTTCTAACATGCTTTGAATTTCTTCTTCAGGATATATAAATAATCCATAAAATTTACCTCGTGCGTCAACCATTAAGTAACAACCATATTCTTCAAATATATAGTACTCAATTATTTTGTACTCTCGTATAAGTATATTGAACATATCTATGAATATAGGATCATTGATGGCTGTATTGTTAGAATTAATAACAAGATTTGTTACATTAGTAGCAATATTAGTAAAATATTCAAATTGGGCTTTTGTAATAGCTTTATTAACTTTTTCTAATAAATTTTCTTCTGATTTTCGTATAAAATTATTTATTAAGCCATTATTGAAGGCTTCTACAGCTAAATGTTCATCTGCTGCACCTGTTAGAAGAATTTTTTTAATATTATGATCTTTAATTGAAGCACAAAGTTCTAAGCCATTTAGCCCTGGCATATCATAATCAATAACTATACACGAAATTTGGGAAAATCGATCTTTGTTATAAACTTCTTTAGGTATATCATAAATATTAAAGTTAAGAGCGCGATTTTGATATCTTTCCCCCTCTATTTCTTCTATAAAGCGATTTGAGCAATTATTGGGACTATATTGATTTTCAAAATAATTCATGGCTTGTAAAGAGTCATTGTATATAATATAGGCTTTATCAGGGCTTAAGGCAGTGTATAGCCGATCCAAGAATTTTTTATTGTCATCAATCAAAACTACAGTAGTGGGAAAATAGCAGATAGGTAAAATGCTCATGTTCTTAATGATCCTCTATATTAGGGAAATCTAAAGTAAATTCAGTGTAAAGATTCTCTTCTGATTTACAAGTAATAGATCCATTGATTTTTTCCATAA
This sequence comes from Sphingobacteriia bacterium, assembly GCA_017304685.1. Taxonomy (NCBI): domain Bacteria; kingdom Pseudomonadati; phylum Bacteroidota; class Sphingobacteriia; species Sphingobacteriia bacterium. The sequence continues at coordinate 1,112,457 of JAFKLR010000003.1, forward strand.
CTTCTTTACAAAATGCTAAACCCAACCCTGTTCCATGTCTAGTGTTACTTATAAAAGGTTTAAATAAATTTGTTAATATAGTTTTAGATATACCAGTACCAGTATCTCGAAATATAAGTTTATTATATTTATCTCCACATTTGAATCTTATTGTAATAGTGCCGCTACCTTTAGTACGAATATAATACACTGAATTTTTAATTAAATTAAAAAGAACATGTATAATTAGTGTCTCATTACCCTTAAATCTAAAATCATCTACTGGTTTAAAATTTATAATATCTTCAATATCTTCGAGAAGTTTATACTGATCTAATGCTTTATTTACGCAATCCGCTATAGAATAAACGCCCTCTAAATCATTTTTATCAATACGCTTAAGTTTAGTTAAAATCATTTCTACGGTTATGTTGGCCCCTTGTGCTAAATGTTCTATGTCGTCTAATGTATGAGCAAGTAAATTTAAACGAGCTGGGTTAATAGGTTCAGATGAAAATCCATTGGCTATAGCAGCATGATGATCTTTAATAAGAATTGGCAAATATGATTTCAAACCATTCACAGCGAGTTTTATAGAAGCAAGAGGTGTTCTCATTTCATGAGCTATAATACCACTCAAAGCTTTCATAGCTCTAATCTTTTCATTATAAATTTTTCCTTGTTTAGTTGAAAATATAAGAAAATAAGCAATAGGTGGAATATAACTTACAAACATACCAATAAAATTATCAGGCAAATGAAATTCTATAGATGTAAAATAAAAGAGTGATAAAGCTACTAAAATACCAGAGCAAGAAAGAAATATATAAGATTTGATACCTACAAAAAGTGTAAGGATAGTGAAGCCTACCAAACCATTTAATTGCCAAATACCTGAATGAGGGTTTTTTAATAACATAAAAGTGAAAAAAAATGGTAAACAATATAATAAAGTAAAATACCAATGTATATGTAAATACTTGAGTAATTTTTGAGGTAAGTATTTAGAAAATAATATAGGTAAGGCAAGAATGGCAACTATTAATCTCAAATACAAATTTTCATAATCTGTAGTAGTAAAAAACAAAGAATTTAGAAAATAAAAAAGGATATAACCAATGAATAAGGCTAATCCTAAAACTTGAAGATGCTCTTCTGTATTATGAAATTCTTCTTTGATGTGTTTATTAAGGTTTTTAATTAATAAGCTTAATTTAAGTTTGTAGGTAATTAACATAAAATAGTATTTTTTTTAATAAATCTAATTCTATTTTATACTTTAACTTTCACTATAACAATAATTTTATAAGTTATCTCTAAGCAGCTTTACAAAATTTACTCGCATTAAAAGAGTTAAAAAATAAATTCAAAATTTTCTTTTGTGTAGAAAAACTTGGTTTAACTAATCCATTTTTATATTCTTTAGGATTTAAAAGAAATTGTACGGTAGCATAAAACATTAAACCGATTATCAACTGTATCTTTTCTACAGGAACACTATCATAATCACTGCCAATAAAATTGAGAGGAAATCCTGAATTTAAGAGATAAATATTATTTGAATTTACAATTTCATGGCAGTTAGTAGTTTGATCCTTAAATTTTCTAAGGTAAAGAGCATTAAATTCTCTATCTGATGAAGAAGCGCTAGCAAGGATAGTATTATGTTTTAACAGCTTATAATCGTTTTGGTTTAGAACGTTTGTTCCTGTACTTCCGATTATAAGATCAAATTCATTTAATTTTAATTGAGTTTTATTTATTTCGCTTTTATAAGCCTTTTTATCATACATTGTTATATTGTATAAATTTTTTAATTGTTGTCCTAAAGCGTTTCCAATAGCTCCATTTCCAATTATTAACGCGTTACTTATATTTAAATTTAATGATGAAATATTATTAAGTAATACTTTTAAAATAGATTTAGCTATCATTTGAGGTTCTAACTCAAGTTTAGTATGTGATCTAGCAATATTAACAACAGGAAAATTTAATTCTAATGGTTTTAATTTATTGTAACCAGCAGTAGTTTGTTCTATTGCAAAAACATTTGTGAAATTTGGGAATTTTTGTTTAAAAGCAGTTATAAGTTCTCCACCATCATCAATAATGATAATTTTTTTATCTTTACTTAAACTCATTCTATGCATCTGGAAGTCAATAAATTTATCAATATTTTCAATAAACTGATGGTCAAATGTTTTATGGCTATCGAACATGCTACTTGTTTTGCATACGTAAATGCCCTCTTTATTCATATTTGTCATTGCTAATTGACTTGTAGAATAACATTTACCAATTACGGCTACGTTATCTTTAGAAAGTCCTAAATCTACCATAGAACGTATCATTAAATGAACGGAAGGTAAAACGTGTTGACAAGCTAAAATATAAACAGATTCAAAAATATTTTCATTTATTTCTTCAACAAGCTTTTCTAATAAAGGTAATCGATCAAACTTGTTTTCGTATTTATGTAACATTTAAATTCTGCTTAAATTAATTGTTTTTAGAAATGTATCATAAAAGGTGCAAACGCGCAACTAATTTAACCAAATTTTAACCTTTCCTTAAAGTGTTTAGCTTATATTATTGAAATATAAGGAAATTGATAAAAAATTAAATATTATAAGTAATGTATATCAATCCTTCTACAAAACCCCTTTTAATTTCTTTAGAAACATTATTTCTACTGCAATATAAATATAACAAACTAATAAATTTATCTAATTGACCTTTTGTTAAGGGTATATTGTAATTTTTTACAACCTCTTTCACTATTTCTAAAGCCTCGAAGTACTCTTTAGACAAAAGCTCTTTTTCATTTAGTGTGGGTGAATCTAATAAATATTCAGGATTAATACCAAGAAATTCTGAAATCTTTAAAATTAGAGATCTTTTTTTAGTTTTATTATAAATAAGATTCCTAAGATCATTTATAGGTATGTTAGCTTCTCGGGCTAAATCACTAACCTTTAATGCCTTGCGACTTAATATCTCTTTTAATTTTTCGCCCGTTGTCATTAACCTAATGTTAATATAATTGTAATTTTATTATAATTTAATATACCACTTTTTTCTTAATAAAATCAACTAATTATCAATAAGATAAAAAAATAGTTGTAAAATATTGTAAAAATGTTGTAAAAAAGTTGTAGATGCAATTTACAAAATCTTTTAATAAAACTATATGTTAAACGATTATTAACATCTTAACAAGAGAAAGAGGTTACTATGCTTGATTTAAAAGAAATGATAGAAGATAGAAATTCACTTGAAAGCTTTACGCAAACTTTAAGAACTTCCTCTCACGGGCTTTCAAATATTGCAACAGGTTTATGCGATAATTGGATGCATTTAAATGAAGAAGAAAAATTTATCTATTTGACAAGATTGAAAATGATTTCAAGTAATTTAGCTAAATATTTAAGCGAAATGCTTGCATAACCAAGGAGTCTTAATGCACATAGTTTTTATAGATGATGAAGAAGTTACACATGATAGTATTAATCTATGTTTGTTTAGTACAGAATATAAATTGAAAAGTTTCTTTAATCCTCAAGAAGCGTTGAACTATTTATTAAATACAGAAGATAAAATTGATATAATTTTATTGGATTTAATGATGCATGGATTTCATGGAATTGAGGTATTAAATATGATAAAAAAAATACCCAAAATAAAGAATGTTCCTGTTGTAATACAAACTAGTATTAATAAGCCAGAAGATATAGCAAAATGTATGCATCTAGGTGCAGATTATTATCTTCAGAAGCCTTATAACAAAGAAGACTTAATAAAAGTATTTGAAAATGTTAAAAATACAAGATCAAGTTCAAGTTAATTTTTAATTCTATGAAAGATTAAAGGAGCTATTTTTTTAATATTAACGTTATTAATAATAGGGGAATTTGATTTTGAAGGGTCTAAACTAATTAAGGAGATTTCGTTGCTTACAGAGTTTACTAATATTTTTTTAAATAAAAGGTCATTATTTTCAAGTTGTACTATACATTCAGAATTATTTAAATTTTGTATAAAATCAGCATTTAAATCAGTTGCTATACCTGCAACAAAATCACCTACTTTGTATACAGGCAACATATCTTCAGAGGTAATGAAATAAATTAATATATCTTGATAATATTTTTTTAAGTATTCAATATCATTAATCATTTCACTATTTTTAGTATCAATGGATGTTGAATTAGGGATGACATATAGTGTCATATTATTATCTTTTTTAAATATAGGTGTGCCTATACCTTGTTTTAACCACTCTTCAGTAACGTTAATTCCAATTTTATTATAAATATCGATACACTGTTTTAGTCCACCTTCTGAAATAGGGAAACGTCCTATTTCCCAACCCCTCAAAGTGTGAGCATTAACCCCGTACTTTTCTTCCATTTCTTTCCGAGTAAACCCGCTTAGCTCTCTTAAAAATTTCAGTCTTTCATGTAAACTATTAAACATTCACTAATGTAATTAAAATTAACTATCTATATTTTTATACCTAAAATACTTATATGTAAATTCTTATATTTTAATGATATATATAGAAAAAATTAAAATACTCACTAAGTGAGTAAAATTTAGTTGCAAAAAAAAACAAAATTGTATTAATATATAAAAAATAATCAGCGTTACCAGGAATTATATTATTACTCACTTAATGAGTAGAGTGTAAGGCAGAATATTTGTATGGTAAATTTTATGAATAAATTTTTAAAACCTTCTTCATTAATTATTGAGGAATTCAAATCGTTGGTAATTAATTATTATAAAACTGAAGGGATGAAAGGAAAAGAATTAGCGCAATTAGTAAACTCTTTAGTTGCACAATTTGAAAAAGATAAGAGTAAATACAAATTTTAAATAAATTAGAATACCTACAAGAATACTTCAAAGCGTTTCCCATATTGAGTCAAGAAAACATCCATGAAACATTAATTTTAAAGGGGATTGTATATTATTTTAAAACTAAAGTATATGCAGTTAATTACGTAAATAAACTAATAAAAGCAGGATACAAAAATATAGAGATAGGCTGCATGCCGGTTAATTACGCATTTCATAGAAATAATTTCGCAAGTATTGAATAAATGTTTGAGCCTGAAATTAATGTAAAGTATTCAGCTAAGTTTTTAAGTGCTAATTATAAAGAACTTAACGACTGGAAAAAAGCCGTAGCTGCATTTCATTCTAAAGAAATGAAATTAGGGCAGATATATTTAGGAAAATTTTTGAGAGACTTTCATACATTTAATTAGATTTAAATAATTTCATTGAACTAATAAAAAATTAACTTTAATATTAATAAATAAATATTTTTATTCTTAATATTAAAGTTAATTTTAAATATAGGATGGCATAAAAGAATAAACTTTACTTATAAATAAGCAGAAAACTAAATTGTAAATTTTCATTAGTATTATTTATTTAGGGAGGATTTATGTCTAAAAATCACACATTTAGAAGCTTGGTTAATTTTACATACAATAATGAAGGTTTTTTAAGTGGTGAACAAATACAGGATTTAATTAAAAATTCTGGTCAAAGTTTAGCGAAAGTTAGTAATCTACCAAGAATAACACCACCTTCATTATCTGAATCTGAGCGTGACATAGTTTACAAAAATATAGCCTATACATTATCAGGCAACGTACTTGGAGCAATTGCAAGTGGTAGACCACCTCAACCACCCACACCTTCATTATTACAAAGTACTCTAATTAAAATAGGAACTGCAATAGTTTCTAGTGTTATAACCGAAGCTATTACAAGTAATTTATTTGCTAAAGAACCTCAAATAAAAGAAATTAAAGATGTAAAAGCAATACAATCTGGAAGCAATAATACGAATGATAACCAAGGTTCTTCTAATAACACTACTAATAAACTTCCTTTGAATTCCAAACCGAAAGAGCTTATTCCTGGGGTATCACATGGGCAAATTGAATTAGGAAATTGGCTAGATGGTTTAGCACCTGTAGAAAATACAAAAGATAGCACTAGTGTTCGTTTTTATACTAAACAAGAGTCAAATGGTGAATTTAAAGCTGGATTTGCAGTAGTTGAGTATAAAAATGGAGAAATTTCGAGTATTAAAACTTTTGAACATAAAACTAATTTAGGTGAAGATATAGCTTTAAGTATTGGAAAAGATAAAGCTCAAACAGCTACACTTGAGTGGCTTGCTAAAAAATTTGAAAATACATTAAAAGAAGTAGCACCTGATCTCCCAAATGTAAATGTAATTGCAAAAGGCTTCGGTGAGACTATTAAAAAATCTCCATATATTCATGAAGCGTATAATGATGGTATATTTGAAGCTAGTAAAAGTATAGCAATTGATAAGTTTACCGATTTTGCTTGTAACGCTATTGGAACAATTATTTCTCCAGAAACTCCAGGGATAAGTCAGAAGCTTGCTTGTGAAATTGCTAACGGAATAAAAGCAGCATGGACACCAATTTATGGTTATATAGAAAAGAATTTCTGTGAAGGATCATGCTTTAAATATACTACTGATCAGATAAATAAGTTTGGAGCTGAAATAAACGGTTTATTACAAGGAGCAATGGAGTCCCTTTATAAAGCTAATGGGATATCAGTACCAACTAGCGATCCATCTAGAGGAAGATAAAAATTTAATTATTGGAGGCTATTATGTTAATTGAAGCAGTTGTAGGTTCTTTAGTATCAACAGGAATAAGTACAGTGGTAGGACTAATTACCGCTCCAGATTTAGAAAAAATTCAAAAACAACAAGAAGCAGCCGTAAAAGAAGCTTATGAGAGGTTTGCTAGAGATATTGAAAAGGTTATGCGTACTTTAACTGAAGATTTTAAAAGTACAGTAGAAACAATTGTAGCTCAAGGATTTTTAAATCACGAAAAAAATATAGTAGGTTCTTATATTCAAACAGCCTTTAATGAATATGTTACTGCTTCAAGAAGTGAATTTACTGATAAAGAAGCGCTTGAAAGAGCTTTCGAAAGTTTACAACACGCTCGTGGTTGGCTTAAGGAGTTACATACAACCTTTATGAATCATACTGATCCAAATATTTCTGCAAATGCTTATAATTTATGGCAAGCTTTTATAAGTATATATTTAGTAGTGCAAAATGCACGTTCAGTTGTGTTTCCTGAAAAAAATGTACATATCGATACTATAGGAGTCACTGAAGAGTGTGTATTTTATCAGTGGCAATTAAATATAAAACAAATTGATTTAACAAGGTTATCATATAGAAGTAGATATGATTTCGTTGTAAACAAGCTAAGAGAATATTATCGTACTTTCACTAATAATTGGGTTCCTGATGATACAACACACCCAAATTATAATTGGCAATATCACTACAACGTGTTTCAAAACAAAAATCATGAATTTTTCTCTTTAAGTCATGAAAAAAGAAGCATTGATCATTCTTTAAGTAATATCACTCATAAGTGTTTTGAAATTAACCAAAATTTTGAAAAAAATTATAATAAACTAGCTGTTATACATAACAATTTACTCTTACATTGGATTAAATCATTAGCTAATTTAAAAAATAAGCAAGATGAAAATATAATTAAAATTAACAATTATATAAAAAATGAATTTCGACCTTTAGCTTATAATAGGTATGGTGGTATTAATTATAGGATAGACACAGATATAAAAGAACCTAGTGAAGCAGATAAACTTACGGAAAAGAGGTATTATAGAGTTTTGCACAATGTAGGAGGATATTATTTAAATTTTATTGATTATATTCTTAAAGAAATAAATTTTTCTATAAGAGTCAATGGGATTACTATAACCGATATTCCTAATATGCTTAGTGATGAAACTTTTAGAAGAATATTTAGAAAAGATATTAATAAATTCCTAGATACCGAGCATAAACCACTTCTAAAAAATATATATTTTAAAATAATAGAAAAGGGAAGTGAGAAATTAGCAGTATATTTTATGGATAATATAATAAAGCAATTAAGTTATCAGCCAAATTTTATGTACATAGATATATCAAAAGAAGATATAGCAAATTCTATTCATAAATGGGTTGGAGATAATAACTTTGAAGCTATCACACTGTTACTTAAATTAACAAATTATAAAATTTCTGATATTTCCTTAGAAGTAAGTAAAAGTATAGATTATTGGATAGAAAATCATCAATTGAATCAAATAAAAGAATTTATAAATTATATAAATTTACCTATATCAAAACTCCCTATTACTACTCAAGAAAAGTTATATAATTTGCTATTAAATTCGGGAGATTATTTATATTTAATTAATTATATACAAAAAGGGGCATTTGTATCTGTGTATATGAAAATAATAGGTAATATGCAAATAAACACATCTGTTAAAAACCCTTATAACACAATAAATCTTTTACCTTTAATTGGAAATATTAATAATGAATCAATTAAAAAAGATTTAATTTCAAATATTATAACATCGGCTTTAAAGTATAAACATTATAATGATCCTAATATTAATGATAATAAGTTATTAGATTTAGCGATATGTTTATTGAATGAAGAAGTTTGGGAAAGGGTGATGGTACATTTCTCAAATAATCGTATTAATATAAAACAATATTTACATTTATTCAACGACCCTAAATTAAAACCATTTTTTGATACATATTTACTTAACACCGAAAAATATAAACATACATTACTTGGTTTAGATGTAAATAGTGTCAACTTAATGGTTAAGAAAGGTCAGGAAATACCTTTAAGTGTAATAAATAGTAGTCTGATTGAATACGCTAAGAGAAATTATGGTGATAAAGTGAACAGGCAAGCAGCTGACGAATTATTAAGTTTATATAAAAATCAGTTTTATAGCTCACATGAATGGCAATCTAATTATGAAAAGTTTTTAAAGGCTCATAGCCTTTTAGAAAGTATTCAATATAAAGATGATATGTTTCCGTTTATTAAACATTATTTATCTTTAAATCCTGATATAAAAGATATAGATATTGATCCTTCTATTGGATTTTGTGATTTATCTGTCATAGATTACTATTTAAAAAATGGAGGAAAACTTGAAGAAAAGCATTATAAAAAAGCATTAGAATATAACAACCTATTTGTTATTGATATGTTTGGAAAAAAATGGGGTGAAAGGTATAGCGTATTACCTTTAGGACTTGGAGAAGCTTCTAATTTTCCTACTTATTCTTTAAAAGATATTTATGCATTTATTTATACTTATGGTTTGAAAAAAGCTTGGCTCTTACCTTTTTCTAAACATTATATTAGTAGTAAACTACAAAAAGCCCCAGGTTATGCTCCTGGATTTTCAAGATATATATTAACTTATTTTGAATATTTAGACAGTAAAGAAAAAGACTACATACCTGTATTTAGTAAAGAATTAATGCTAGAAATTTCAGTTCTTGTAGGGCATAAAGAAATGGTAAGATATTGTTTAAAGAAAGGTATTACACCTACTAATAGAGCTTTAGAATGGGCATCATTACTTGAAGATAAAACAGTATTAAATTTATGTCAGAATAAAGTTAAAGAAGTAGAAAATCAGAATATTGGTGATAACTTTTTCCCCAATACAAATAATAGATCAAATGTAGAAAAATATATAAAAGATTCTAAAAGAATTTGTGTAATTCAATAAACTATTATTAAAAACCTAGCCTTGATTGATTTCTACATTTATAATCATGTGCTAGGTTAAAGCCTTTTATAATTTAAATATAAGAGGAAAATTAAATTGAAAAGGCATTAAAATATCAATCCTATAATTTTTCTTATGGAAAATAAAGCTCCAATAGCCTTGTATTTTTAAACTTTTCTTTAACCAGTATATTATAAATTTGCTTATAATTAAACTTTAAAAATTGCGTTTACATACTTAATTCTAAATTAAACCTTTTAATCAAATGATTTGATATTATTCTTCCTTCATTGCTAAATATTATTAAATAAAAGTTTTTAACTAATATTATAATTCAAATGCTAGTTACATAATAAACCTTTGATGTATAAAGATAAAAATTTAACCTTTAAAAAACAAGCACTATTTGATTGCAATTTAACTCTTTATTAATTAAGATGTAATATGAAAAATTAATAAGGTGTTGAAAATGAAAACAAATAGTGCTCTACCCGATGAAGATGATTTTACAGATATTACAGATCTATTAAATGAGGGTCAAAGTCAATCAGAAAAAGAAATTGAGCCACAAGTTGAAATTTTTACAGAAAATTTTGAATCATTAGAATTAAAAAAAGAAAAAGCAAATATATCATTAATTGAAAATGAGATTGATGAAATAATTAAAGAAATTGGGATTTTTATAGGAGAAAAGAGAACCCTACTAAATCTAGTTGATAATTTTTATTTGCTTGAAAGCTTAGGGACACCCTTAAAATTCACAAAAATATCCAATAATATTATACATGAACTATCTTATTATATTCTTTCAAGCCCTCTTATAAATAATTTACCAGATGCGCATAAATATAATTTCTTTAAAATACTAGAAAATAAAGCAGATTTACTAAAATTACCTAGGAAGCAAATTGAAGTTATGCTTACCGAAATGCTAAAAAAACGTAAAAATATCTTATCAAGAGAAACATTAACTATGGCAGCCTCAATAAGGCTCGAAAGCGATTCAAATCACATAAAGAATAAAATTAAAGAAATTACGCAAAAAATTAACGATCTTATTCAGATTTCACCAGAAGAAAAGCAGCAATTTGTAGAAAGTAAATTGAAAGTTGTAAAAGTAAATCTGGAAAATCTATTACAAAAATATGAAGTAAAAATAAAAGAAATACATTATATTGCCGCAAGAGAATTTCAAAACAATTTAGAAGCTAATAAAGGTAATGGAACAGAATTTGACCAAATTTCAAGATTAAAAGGATTATTTTCAGTATCGGAATCTTACGGTTTAGAAATAGATTTAACTAAAGTTAAGCTCAAAATTGATAAACCTTTTAGTATAATTTTTAGAGATATTGATTTTACTAAAATCAAATTAATATTAACTCCTGAACAAGAACACTTATATTTTTCCTCTGAGGAACTTATACAATTTTATCCTCAATATAAACTATATGATGCATGTTTAAAAGGAGATATAGAGGCTATAATACAATCTTTGGATGAAGGGGCCGAAATAAATAAACCTGATGGATATGGAAATATTCCTTTATTAATAGCAGCATTAGCTGAACACGAGAATGCTGTTAAAATTTTACTTGAAAAAGGCGCTTCATTAGAGCTCTTTACTGAACAAACATACATCGCTTTAAAAGATCTACTTAAAAAAGAAAGAACCTTACAAATAGAAAATATAATAGATTTACTAGCTGATAGAGCTTTAATAAATAAAATGAATATTCATTTGGCAGTATTAATGAGCGATTCTTTAGCTCGTAGTAACAAATTATGGGATGTTAAAGAAGTTAACAGCAAAGATTTTGATGGTTATGCACCATTACATCTAGCAATAATTTATGGCTTAGAAAAAAATGTTAGATACCTTTTAGAAATTGCTGGTGCTGATATAGAATTAAGTGATGAAAATGGCTTTAAACCTCTTAATTTAGCATGTCAATATGGTCGTGAAGATATAGCTTTGTACTTGATAGAAAAAGGTGCGGACTTAAATTGTAAACCTTATAATTTGTTTAAATTTACCCCATATAAACTTGCTAAAGAAAAAAAATTACAACAAGTTATAAATAAATTAGATGACATCTACAGCCAGGAAATCGGTATATTTAATAGGTTAGATACTTTACCTACAGAAATTGCTTTTAAGTTATTTAAAAAATTTAGTTTAAAACAATTAGTTACGCTAAGAGTTTTAAATGAAAACATAAAAAAAACTATTGATTACTATATTTCAAAGCAAAATATTAATTTAAACTCAGCTTCAGATATATATAAACTAATCCAGTTTGCAGATGATAATAATTTAATGGATTCCTTTAATAGAATTACTGCAAATTACTGCATAAAAATTCCAATGCTTAGAGCTTTTCCTAATTTAAAAGCTTTAACCTTAAACATTGAAACTTCATTTTATCGAGGTGCATATTCGCAAATTATAAGTTTTGAAAGAATAAGCGAGTTATCATCACTTGAGGAACTAACAATAATTAATAGTCAAAATTTAATAACTGACTTCAATCCTATATTTCGTTTAAAGAACAAACTTAAAAAATTACATTTATCAAAGTGTCCTGAACTAGAAAATATTGAAAAATTATTTGAATTGACTGAATTAATAGAATTAAAAATTGATAAGATCAATTTAAGTGCAATTACGCAAATTAAGAATCTTAAAAAACTTGAAAATTTTGAATTATCTTATTGTGCAGCAATACAGGATCTAAGTAGTCTAACTGAAATTCCAAAGTTACAAAATTTAAAAATGACTGGAAAGGTAATAAATAACCTTAGTCATATATTTAACATATCTAACCTTAAATCTTTAAGTTTAGATAATTGTAGATTTAATAATTTACTTATTGGACTTGATAAAAATAGTAATATCGAGGAATTATCTATTCAAAATATGAATATTATCCCTCTTATTCATATATTTAAATTTGAAACATTTGAAAAACTAACAAGACTTCAAATGAAAAATTGTACATTACCAGCAAGGAATACTGAAGAATATAAAGCTTTGGTAATTACACTCGCTAATATGGTTAATGAATATGGACTTAAAATTGTTATTGATGAAAAGTCACAGTTCAAAAAAGACATTGATAGTAAAATAAAGGAATTTTCTGCAAACGATTACAGATTTGCAGTAGGAAAAGAAAAATCTAATTGTCTTATGATGTAATTTAAATAGGGGTGTTTTTTTTTAAATTGCACCCCTATTTAAATTACAAAAATCCATTTGAATTAAGAGGAATGACATGAAAAAAAATGAAAATTTAACTTCAATTACAAACAAAATATCTGAGTTAAGAATATATACACAGGAAATAAACACAGTTTTAAATGTTTTAAACAAAGGTGGGTATAATCTTTTAACATGCGAAGGTAATTCAATTGATTTATCAATTATTGAGGATGAAATATTTTACCCATTATCAATAATGGCTCTAACTGATTATAAAATAAATACAAATCATTCAGATGTTGAAAATAATTATAGCATAAAAAATCAATTATTCGATGCAAAACGCCCTATGTTAGAAGAAAAATTGGACAGTCTACTTGCTAAAAGAAAATATTATTTATCTAGTGAAGAAGCATTACTTGCGAACGTAATAATGTATGAAAAAGTGTATGCACATTTTAAATCTCATACAACGATGGTTATTCAAGAAATCAAAAAAAATAAATTACCAAATTCTATCGATCAAGACTTACAAAGAATAGAAAATTCAATAACAAATATTTTAGCTAAACAACGTCAAAACTTATGGGCCAGCTACAAAGCGTGGATTGAAGTATTTTTAGAAAATTTTAATAAATACGAAGAAGAAAATAAAGTATTAGATTTGTCACTTGTTACTAGAATAGAGAAAGCCATTGAAATGGTAAGAAATACAACCCTTACCCTTGATTTTACAAAACTTAACTTAGGAAAAGTTGGTTATTGTTTAAAGAATATAGATTTATTAGGTGTTAAACTTATTTTAACACCAGATCAAGAACAAATATACTTAACGGATGAGCAGCGCAGATTTAGGGATGAAGGCAGAATATATGACGCAGCTGAATACAACAATATAGAATTTATTGAATTTTTAATAGTTAAAAGAAAAGTTAATGTAAATATCGCTAATGCAATGGGATGGACACCATTATCCACAGCAGTGTTTTTTAACAATATTGAAGCTGTAGAAAAACTATTAGACCTTGGTGCAAACCCTAATACTATTAGCAAAAATGGACTTACACCACTAGATAGCCTTTTGTTACAACCAAGAACAGAACAAATAGAAAATATAATTGAACTTTTATTAAAACATAATGCTGATGTAAGCTTTCATAATGCTATTCTTTTAGGAAATGATTTAAGCAAATATGAGATTAATCCAGAGTTATTAAAAACTTATGGTATGGGTGGTCATACACCTCTTACTCTTGCTATTCAATCAGGTAATTTAGAAATAGTTATATGGCTTATAGAGGAAAAGAATGCTGAAATTAATTTTCCAGATGAATATGGATTCAAACCTATTCAAATTGCAAGTCAGTATGGTCAAAAGGGAATATTAAGATATTTGCACGAAAAAGGGGCTGATATATATGAGAAAGCTAAAGGAAATGATCAATTTTCAGCAGTCAATTTAGCATTTAACCGTGACGATATTGATACCTTTCAAACAATTATTGATATAAGAGCACGTGAAAATTTAGATAGAAAAAATAATCTTCGTTTATTGCAAGAAATAAGTGATGAAGATAAAGACGCTAATAAAAAGCGTTGCATAGTAATGTAACTTATAAAAAAGCAATAAAATGAAAGAAATTAAAGGTATACCCGCAAATATTGAAAGTGATTTTGCAAATAAAGTCTTAGCTAATCTTATAGATATTAAAGTAAATAATAATATTATTTTACTTAAATTACTAGACGAAGTAGAGAATTTACTTAATAAAAAAAAATATTCTAAAGCAATAAAATGTTTTAATAAAATAGTTGCTAATATACCTATAAATTTCTTTAATGAAGAATTTGATAAAAAAAGAATTTTACTTGCAAATTCTATTGTTCAAATTTCTTTAGATCAAAGGTTAAGTGAAAACAATGAAAATAGTAATAAAAGTTTTGATTCTTACTATTTAAATGCTGTAAAAGAGCGCTATGAAGTTTTAAGTAATACTTTAAAATTATCTAATAAAGACTCTTTAGACAGTAACGCTGAACTTCTAATTAATATTATTTTAGAAGCAAAAAAAATAAAAGATTTAGGGCTTTATGAAGAAGCATATAAATATTTTGAATTAATTCTAAAATTTAGTCAAAACCCATTATTTCTTACTCAAGCCTATGAAGAAATGGGTGAAATTGACAGTTTATACGGTAAAAAAGAAGTAAGATTAGATAATTTTAATTATATAGTCACTGCCTGTTATCATTTAAATTGTGCCTTAGCTTTATGCACTGATGCAAATATACAAAAAAAACTAAAAGCAAATATAAATTCTTTAGATGCTTATATTTTTTATAGAAACATTAAGAGTTTTACAGGAGATTTAAATAGTACAGATGATCCTGATAAAGCATTATATTTACTTAATGTATTGTTTGAAAATGTAAATAAGTTATATGCGGAATCTGATGAAGAAATAATAAGTCATCTTTGTGAAATTGGTATAAATAAAATAAGCCAAATGCTTTCCGATCTCAAACAAAAAAATGTATTTACTACAATCAAATCTGTAGAAGAATTTTCTAACATACACGCTTTATTACATACATATAAACACTTTATTGAAAGATTTTATACCTGTTTCATAGGTAATTTTGAGTTATTATATCAAAAAATCAACATAGAGGTGGAATTCAAAGGCTCTAAGCACCAGAAAAAGCTATCAAATGCAAGAAATAAAGTAAAAAAAACAGATGAATATAAATATGAAATAATTAGTAGACAATGTAACAGGGATATTTTTAATACTTTAGAACAAATAGTTAGCGAGGCAATAGAAACTTTAGGGTATAAAACCTTTAAATTCTCAGTCGTATTAGTAGGTTCAGGAGCAAGAAACGAATTTAGCCCATATTCTGACATTGAATTTGGAATCATTACAGATAATTGGATAGATAAAAAAGCAATTATTAAAGAAAACCATAAATTATCTGAGGAAATATGTTATTACTATGCATTAATATCTCTAATACGAATAAAGATTCTTTCATGTGGTTTAAGAGTCGAAAATGGTATATTTAAGCAAATATTAGATCAAGATGAAAGACTTTCTCCAATCATAAATGAAGAAATTGATCAAATAGATATTGAAGTAAATAAAAAAATTATTATTCACTCTCCTTCTGGTAATGAGGAGAAGAAAATTACAGAGGTAAAAAATAAGCAAGTCAGAAAATTGAAAGGGAGGTTAATAGGAAATATAGAAACATTTACAAAAATTCTATATGATGATACTGACCTTACCTTGCCTATGGTTATCCAGGATTTAAAACCTATTTATAATAACAACGTAGATGAAAGTTTATTTGGCCAATTAATAACAAAAATAAAAGAACTTACTCAAACAAATTTGAAAACTACTTTACCTGAAAGGTTAAAAGAAGACTTAACTACATTTACATTAACTGAAAACTATAAAGATACCTTATTAGATATTAAAAATGATTTACTTCGTTTTCCGTATCTTTATATAAAAAGGTTGTGCATGTTTGCTGGTATTTATTTCACTAATTTACCTAATGATATAACTTCTACAGAAGCAGGAATAAATAAATTAATTGAACTAAAATTTTTAAGTCCTACCGAAGGATTAGGTTTAAAGGAATGGTTCAAATTTGCTTTAAACCTAAGAGCCAAAATTCATTCTTATTATGATCATGAACAAGATGATTTTTATTATAGCAAAAACGAAGAAGGTGTTTTTGTATTAAATGAAAATGATAAAGAAATATTAGATATTTTATATCAAGATATTATGCTTCCTATATATGAAAAAGCAAGAAAATGGGCAATAAATCAAACTCATGATTTAAATGATTTGAGTAAAGTTATTTCAAAGCTTTATTTGATTAAATCAAATCATTTATTTAAATTATTTGAAACTACAAATGATTTTGAATATGGGGCAAGAGCAAATTGGTATTTTGAAAAAGCGGTAGAGTATAATTTAGAAGAATCTCGCATTTATTGGGAAAATAGTATTACCAAATTAGGTAAAGTGTCAGAAAAAAATGATGCTGAGGCTAATAACAATGAATATATTGAATTGTATATTGACGGCAAACTAACGAAAATACATTTGTCAGAAGAAAGTATAAAACAGTTAAATGATCAAAATAACCTTGAATATAATGGAAGAAGAAATGTACGAAAGATTGTTATAAATGGGCATTTTTTTCATATAAAAGAATTTCCTGAAGATCCAATGACGGAATATATGGCAAGTACCTTGACTCATATGTTAATGGGCTATACAACTACACCTTTTAGTATATTGGCAAAATTTACACGTAATAATAGTAGCTTTCCAATTCTTATAAGCAAATCGGCTATTGGTATTAATTTAGAAAAAGCCTTAAAGAAAGAAAAAAATATTTTAAAAGATATTGATAAAGAAAGCTATGGATTTGCTTTTTTCAGACAATTATATATTTATTCAGCAGATGATCAACCTTCAAATTTTGTATTACTACCTATATTGAGCCCTGATGGAAATGAAAATAAAAGGAGAATAATTTGCGTAGATAATGACATATCTTTTATAACCTGCACATTCAAACCCGCCCTTTTATCTTATAGAATATTGCTTAAATCTATCTTATTCTGTGATGTTGATTTAATGAAAGATATCATTGATAGAAATGTAGTTGAAAAAATTATAAAACATAATCCTCGAGAACTTGTTGAGTATTGGTTTAATAAAGTAATTCAATACTGTGATATATATAATTCACTATTTGCATATAATATGGGCAATGTTAAAATAAGTAAAGGCAATGAATTAATAGATGTGCAATTTACAACAAAAGCAAAAGTAAATAAAGGACGTGTAAGTAATGTTTATTTTAAATTATCACAAATAATTGACGTTTTTGTTGAGAATAGCTTTCAAATTAATCATTTTAAATTATTTTATTCTTTAGATAGTGTAACGGCTTCACTTTATAATAATTATTATACAACTAATAATGTGACTACTTTAGGCAGATTTGAAGAACTTTCTAAAGGCCAATATGATGTTATTGAAATAAATGATCTTGACACTAATGAAAAAATTCAAAGAACTCAAACTAAATATAATAAATCGAAGATGGATAGCATGCAGGATGAACCAATAGATGCAACTCCTGAACAGTCTTTAAATGAATTTTTAAATTATATAGATACAATCGATAAGACAAAAATAAGGCGTGAACAACTACTAGTCAGTAATACGTCTAATTCTTTCTCTATGCTCCCTATTAAATTGAAAGAAATCTTAATTAATGGTAAGACTTCAACCCATGAGGGAGAAATTGTTAGCAATATATTTGGGTTTCATAAAAATGCATTGAAAACAGTATATAAAGAAAGCAATGATTTAGATATTAAAAAATTTAATTTAGAAATAAATAAAATTTGTAGAACCCTTTTAGATAATATTATAAATTTTGGTTTTACAAAAAACTTTCAACGATTAAATTTGAGTCAATGCTCGATTTTAAATGAAAATGATTTAAAAAGAATATTAAATCCTAATATAACATGGCTTGATATTAGTGATTGTACAAATTTAGGAAAAGAAGCGTTAAATATAATTGCAGAAAAATGTCCTAATCTTGAAGTATTATATATATGTGATAGCACTTCAACCTCCAGTTTTCAAGGAAAATCAAGTGAAACACCTATTTCAAATATTTTTAGATATGCAAATATAAAATCATTTTTTAGCATAAAAAGATTATATTTAAATGGTGCAAATATAGATAGAAAAGCATTATACAAAATCTTCAATAATTCACCAAATCTACAAAACATTGTTTCAAAAAATTCTCGAATCGATTGTGAGGAAGAGTTTGAGAACTTTCAAAATGATATAGCAGATATTGAGGATACAATTAATAATATGATTGAATTTATTGAATATCCTATAAATTGGGAACACTTTATTTCAATTTGTTATAATAAAGAGGAAGCATTAAAAAGCTTCAAACATGCAAAAGAGAAAAACTCAAGAACAAAAAAACTTTTGTCACAATCGAATTTAAATAAAATACTTTTATTAGGTAAGGCTGTTGAAAATGATGTTTTTGATTTAACTGAAACATATTTGGAACTGGGCGCAAATCCTAATTTTAAAAATGAAAATGGTAATACTCCCTTACATATAGCAGTGGATAAGGGGAATTACAATATAGTTAAGCTTTTACTTAAGTATAAAGCGCATATTAATGTAAAAAATGATAAAGGGGAAACTCCTTTACATCTTTTAATTTCAAAACAATCGAATAGCAATAACCTGATAGAGCTCGTTAAAATATTAATACAACATGGAGCTGATGTAAATAATACTAACAATGATAACTATAGCATTGGAGAATCATGGGTTTATTATTGTAAAGATCTAAAAGTTTTAGAAATATTATCAGCAAATCATATTAATTTAACAATTAAAAGATATTTAAGCGATAAAAGAAACATAATAACTGGACTTTTTAAGAATGAAGAAGAGCCATACATAACCGCAATTGATAAAATTGGTTGTTCTGTAAACTTAAATATTAAAATTGTAAAATTATTATTCTCATATAAGCAATTCCCATGTAAATGGGGATTGGCTAATATTGCAAATTTACTAACAGAAGCGATTATAGCAAATGATATAAGGTTTATTGAAGAGTTTATCGAACACATTAATTATAGCTATACAAATAAAGAGAATTTTTTACTAGCTTTTATAATAACAGACGAAGATTATAATAATTTATTTAATCTTTGTTACAAATATAAAAGAGTCAATATTTATGATATCTTATATGATAATTATAATAAATGCCTAATGCCTCACAGTAATTATCAAGAAAAAATGAAATATGAAAGGTCAAATTTCATTTATTATTTAGAAGAACCTAGAAAATTTCCTATATCAGAGGCTGATTTAAAAGAAAGAGATATAATTCATTTAGCTATCTTAAATAATGATCTTGAACTATTAAAGCATTCATTTAACTTTGGCCTAAACTATTTACCTGTCGATAATAAGGGAAATACCTACCTACATTTAGCAGCTGAAAATGGCAATATTGATATATTAAACTATTTAATATATCAACGTAGTCTTTTTAATGATGAAATAAATAAAGAAGGTTACACCCCTTTACATTTAGCTATAAAACATAATCACCAAGAAGCAATAACCACTTTATTAAGAGTAAATGCTGATCGTTATAAAGTAAATAGTAAAGGGTGGAATGCTTTCCATATTGCTATAATTTTTAATATTAATAGTCTTACTCTAATTAAGGAGTTTTATTTTAATAGAAAAATAACCACGAAAGATGTTGATGGAAATAATATTTTACATTTAGCAGCAATTTATGGACATATAAGTATTTTTGAATACGTTTTTTCTGAAAATAAGTATAAAGATTTTGATAATTATAATAATCAAGGTTTATCCGTAATAGAATTAGCTTTTTTAAATGGCCATGACGAAATAATTAAATTATTACAAAAAAATGGAATAATATTGAATATCAGTCATAAGAAACCTAATCAAAACTTGTTAAAAGCACAAACTTCATGTGATACACGTGAATCACTATCATCTTTCAATTTTAGAAGTAAAATAGATTCCAAAACCTCAAATAATGCTAATACATTACTATCAACTGATACTCATAATAATATAAAAATTATTGATAATAAAAATAATCCTACAAATCTTAATTTTAAAAAAGTAAAGAATTTATATATTGAATCGATAACTAAAATCCAAGATAATTATATATAATTTGATAGAAATAATTAATATAACCTTTAAAAGTTCACCGAGGTGCATTTAAATAAGAGTTATTTTAGCAATTTATTTATTTAATAAATTAAAATTATATTTCAAACCTAGGGCCTTTATGGCTTAGATTATGCTCTTACTCTAGGTTTACATCCTTTTTTACAGTTTCAAGCTCTTCTAACTGCTTTAATAATTCTTCATTGTTGTTTAAACTCTTTTATTAAACCATCCTGTATCATCCAATGCTTTATCGCTCTTTCTGCATTAACTTCCCGTGATTTTAGGTATCATAAACTTCTTCTATCCCCCCTTAAACTTAGTTTGAATATAATATAGCTAAATGCTTCTCTATTAATTTTATCTTCAAGGTATTTTACTTTGTCTTCAGGATTCTCTGGAGTGATCTCTACTTCTTTGAATTTAGCTAGTTCTTCTTCACTCCAATTATAACCTTTATACTCAATTCTATAATTAATCTTCTTCTTTTATTTTTTAATTATAATTGATTTATAAAATCACTTTAATCATAATAACAAATGTAAATATTTTTACATTCTACTTATTCTATAAACACAATATTCACAAATATTACTTTATTTCTATTTTTTTATACGACGCGATTTTACCAATTAAATAAATTTCATATTGGAGGGTAAGATGTCTAAAATTCAAGAATGGTATTATAAATACAATGAAAGACAATGCAAAGAAATCAAGAATATTCAAAATAAATATCAAGAATTATTAAGTAAGATCGAAAAGGAAGAGTTACCCGATTTATTTTTAAAAGATGAGAATCTTTTACCAATTTTGTTTACGACCGATCCAAAAAGAAAATTTCCTATTGTATATAATCCTAGTGAAAAGCACAGTAGCAGCTTTGCAGTTACATATAATGTCGATTCAGCTTTAAAAGTAGTTAGACAGGCAATCTTTTTACCAATTCAATTACAAAATCATCTTGAATCTGTAATTCAGCTATGCGTGAATTATAATATTCAAAATGCAAAATATAAAGGTCATGATATAACCGGCAATTCTCAATTATATGGACCAACAACTTTACTTTTTGAAAATATAATTCAGTGGACTAAATTGATATCTGGTAAAGAAGATCTAGATAAATTAGAGAAATTAATCACCGCAAGAAAAGGTTTCTTAGAACAGATAGTAATATATCTACCTAGAGGATTAACCAGAAACGAAAAAAGTAAAAATGTCATAAAAAAGGCGTTTCATATACAATCATATGTATCTAATAAAAGTACTGTTAAAGAATTTAGATATCAAACTATTGAAAAAATCAATAAATCTTTGGAGAAAATGTTAGATGTGATTACTTTTGAAAAAGAAAAAAGATCGGCGGCAAAAATTTTAGCTGACATTAGTTCAAAAGTTAATATTGGAAATAAAGACTTACTTGCATACCAATATTATGCTATTTCTAATATCAAATTACCTGTATTTAACATCCAAGAATTAGGAAGTTCTCAAAAATCTGGCATGTATTTAAAAGTAGCAGATAAGTACATAGTAAGTGTAATTACTTCTGCAATTCAACAACCAAATTCAATATTACCAAATGCCATTAGTTATGAAAATTTTGAAGAACTTACAAATAAACAAATAGAGAAATTTATAGATAAAGCACATAAAGAGCTTATACCAATAAAAAAAAATATAGAAAAGGTTGAAGAAATCAGAAGGCAGTGGCTAAATCTATTTAGGGCTTATCAGCACTTTAATGAATTCTTTGATTTTATTGAAAAAGCTAAAAGATTTGCAGATATGACTGGGGATCTAGGTGTATTTTATATATATTCTTGGGTGATACTCAAAGTTTTTGAAAGCTATAAATCAGTTTATAAGCAATTTAAAAATGATATAACTACATTTAATAATCTTTTAAAGCAAAATTACAATCCAGGTAATCCTGATTTAGAGTATACATATTGGGCTCCTAACTTTAAATCAGCTCAAACTAATTTTAATAATTCAATAAACTATTTTGAGTCATTACAAAAATGTATAAATGAAGCAGAATTTAAAATAAGAACTTACAATATTGATAATAATATTGAAAAAGAAGTATTAAATAGCCTTAAAGGATTATTACTTACTGCTTATAGATTTGTGAAAGATGACTCTTTCAATAAGCATATAGATATAGTTGATAAAAAATTATTAACTTTGTATGGAAAAGATATTGAACAACCTTCTAAATTAACAATATCTACTAATAGAAGTAATAATAATTCCGCTTCAAAAAAGACTTCAAATTTAGAAGAAATGTATGTTAAATACCATAATGCAATTTTATACAATAATAATATACCTGCGGAAGAGAAGGTAGAGCTTATGAAGAAATTAGATTATATATATAATAAAAATAAAGAAAAGGAAGAAAAAAGTGCTAGTCAAGATGAAGTTACAAATGAAGCTTATACTATTCCTGCAAGTTCAGCTATTGCATCGGTAGAATTAGTGTCTATAAATAATTCTAATAATAATATCATTACTTTATCTCATAGAAATGAAACTGAAAAACAACAAAGTAATTCAAATAAGAGAAAACAAAGAAAAAAATAGTTTTACTAAATATTAAAAATTAAAATTAATAGCACGTAGAAAGAAAGTATTACGAACAAACCTTCTATTTAATGCAACTAACAATAAGTTCTTTGCATTGTTACTAGCTTTGCTTGTTGGATTTATATTTTATTTAAGAGAATTTACCCACCACTTTACTATTATATATCCTAAACTCGATGTAGAGGTTTGTTTTACACCTCCTTCAGGATGTCGAGAAGTAATTATTAGTAAAATTAATCTAGCCAGAACATCTATTTATATGCAGGCTTATTCTTTCACTTCTAAACCTATTTATAAAGCTTTAGAGAATGCTGCTCGTAGAGGTGTAAATGTAAGCTTGATAAATCTCAATTAACCGAACCTAATACTGTTTATAAACCATCCTTCCCTCAACTTCCCTTATACATATTGATATAGACAGGTCTGTAAAAGGAATTGCTCATAATAAGGTTATTATCATTGATGACCTCTATACTATAACTGGAAGCTATAATTTTTCAAATGGAGCTGAATTTAGAAATGCCGAAAATGTGGTAATAATTAAGAATAATGATATTGCTAAAGAGTATAAAAATAATTGGCAATTCCATTATTATGAAAGTAAATTATTAAATTATTAGCTTATTTTAGGCGAATTTTAAAATACATTGAAAAAGTTTCCCTCTTCATATAATATCCCTTTTTTAATTAATAATGTGAAATGTTACCATGATAAATAAAATACTTTTTATAATTACTATAATCTTTTCATTTTCCGCGCAAGCATCAAATAATTGCTTTGTGGCAAAAGAAAATGGAAGAATCATTAAACAAGAAGGTAAGTGTGATTTACGTCACTCTCCTTATTCTAGTTTTAAAGTAACTTTATCAATAATAGGATTTGATTCAGGTATTTTAAAATCTTCAAATGAACCTTTAATTGAATTAACTCCTGAAAGAATGAAGGGTATAGAAACATTATATAACCCCCAAAAAATGCCTATTATGTATTTTTGGAATAATTCTCATAGCCCTTCTTCTTGGATTAAATATTCTGTTGTTTGGTATTCACAATATATATCTCAAAACCTTGGAGTGGTAAAACTTCAAGAATATCTTGAGAAATTTAATTACGGTAATAAAGATATTTCAGGTACGCCTAATCAAAATGATGGCTTATTAAATTCTTGGATTAACAACTCCCTACAAATATCTCCATTAGAACAACTTGATTTCATTGATAAATTATCTACTCTTTCTCTACCTGTTTCAAAGCAAGCACAGAAAAATACAATTGATATTATTAAATTAGAAAATATATGGAATGATTGGCAACTTTATGGAAAAACCGGTGGAGGTAAAGGTCTTGGGTGGTTTATAGGTTGGATAGTGAAAGATAATCGTAAAATTTCATTTGTTCAATATATTGAACAACCATCTGATTCTCTTATTAGCGGTGGCTTAGTTGCAAAAGAGTTAGTTAAAAATAATCTAATTCCAATAATTTTAAACTTAAATTGATGCTCTAAGGATTGTTCTTATATAATAACATAATTGCCAGAAAGTATAAATCTAACTGTCAATTATGTTATTATGAATGTAATTTATTTTAAATACTAAAATTTCTTAGCTAGCTTTTCTGAAATGCTTTCTATTTCATCATGCGAAGGTTTTGTATATCTAAATATTTCGCGCATGGAAATATTACCACTTAAGGCTTGGGCTACATGTACCCCTTCACTATCTGCTACATTCTTTAAAAATGTGTGCCTAAGCATATGTGGAGTAAGACGGATTTTTTCCTCAATAGATAACTGCGCTGAAGCTTGTGAAGCAATACGGTTACAAATTCTTTGAACATCTCTTGGATTTAACCTATTGCCATTTTTTGTAACTAACAAGGGCTCATTAGGTTGGATATCGCTTCGTTTTTCAAGGTACTTATCTAATACTTCCCTTGCTTCTTGAGGAAGATGTACTTTTCTGGTTACTTTTCGGCCTTTTCTTATAACGTTATGAAAGCCACGTGAATGATATTGGTCAATATTAAGTCCAATAAGTTCAAATTCCCTTAATCCAGTGTGTAATAATATATAAAACACTGCAGTTTCTAAATAAGCATTTTGATTAGCTCTTTTACAAATCATAAGTCTATGGTCACAACCTACTTTAAGCCTTGTAATTTCAATAGAAGTTAAACCCTTCCAGGCAGGATCATCAATTGCAACGTCTCTTATATTTGTAAATGGATGTCCTGCTAAGAATGGCCTTTGGTTTTGTATCCAATTTGCAGCATGTCTTAATGTGGCAAATATTCTATTAATAGTAGTGGCACTATATGGAACATTTAACAAAAATCCTTGAAATGCTTTTGTAACCGAAGTTGTCCAATAATCAATATTATTTGTTTTAATATTATTCTGGAAATAATTCAGAAACTTAACTATATCCTTTTTTTTAGCGCCAATAGTTTCTTTTGGAGATCCTAATACCTGAGTAGAAAAATAAAGTTCAAACCAATAGCTTAAAGATTGAGTTTTATCTTCTAATTTTATGTCAATTGATGGTAAATTCTGCTTAAATATAGTAAGTTCATGCACAATAAAACCTATATCTTCTAATGAGATTTACGAATAACAACAATATTAACATCTTTAATAGAAAGATTTTTCCAAATTTGATCTGCCGTAATAATCTTACACTTATTTATAATACCAGTAGCAATACAAATTCTATCACCTAAAGATAAACCATATTGCTTAGTTTCTTTTAATAATTCACTACTTAAATAAGCAATTTTCTCATTTACAGGAATAATTTCTGAAATTAGAGTCGAGATATAATTTTTTATATTTTCAATTGTAGCATCAGAATTATCAATAAAATATTTTACAACTTCAGCTAAGTTTACTGCCGATATTATAGCATTATCTAAATACTTAACTACAGTTTCAGAGCCTGGTTCTTTTTTTATAAGAGCAATTATAGCAGAAGCGTCGAGAACTACTTTACTCATATTATTCTCCACTATCTTCTTTTCTAGACTTTAAAAAATTGTCTACGCTTACATCACTATTAATAAAAATTGTAGCAGCCCAGTCTTGAGCATTTTTAACAGCCTGTTTTAGGCTTATTAATCTTAATTCGCCTTCTAGCTTTCTAAGCACAAAAGTTTCTCCCGGTTGGAATCCTTTTCTTAATTCGGCTGGTATGCGTATTCTACCCTCTTTATCCATATGTACCCTTATTTCTTCCATAATACTAATCCTATATTATATACCCTTATATTAACATGTTACCATAAATTAGAATATTGGTCAAATTGATTATTATAAACCCTGAATTAATATAATGGGCTATTATTTTATGGCCACCCAATTATTAGATATTCGGAAATTTTATATTATAAAATCTTACGCGACGTAAACTTTGCTTGTTTCTGGTAATCCATTTAAAAATCATTTTTATACAAATGTTAGAGATAGAATATTGATAAAACAATGTTTGTGTCGCGTAAGGTACGTTATACGACATAAACATATTTTCATGCTTTTCTTATTACCCCTCTAAGTTCTGAAATATAAACATTTATATATTATATTTACTGTTTGTTAATTTTTTATTGCTTTTTAACTTATTATTAATTATAATGTCGTTAAATAATTATAAATGGTAGTATTAATGAGCAAAGTACAGGAAATAGTTAAAAATCACCTTTTAGAGACATTTGTTATGCGTAGGCGAGAGTTTAATGTTCTTAATGAAGAAACAAACAAATTTGAACATAAAAATCGTTTTATTAACTCTATTGCAAATATCCTTTACTACCATTTAGAAATTAAAGATAAATCATTAGAAAAATTTATCGATCAACATACTATTCAAGAATATTCTTTAGAAGAGATTCAATATTTTTACGATAATTTTTATTTACCTAATGTAGATAAACTAATTGTTTATACCACTAATCTTGCCCTTGCAAATGAATTAAAAAACATACGAAATGTTTTTAGTAATGAAATTTTCATTCAATTAAAAGCAAATTTAATCACAATATATAATATTAATAGTACCGAAGAAGAAATCTTTAAAGCTATAGATAATATTACTAAAATTGGTTATGAAAATGGCATTTTAAATGAATTATTTAAATCCATTCATATTTTTAGAGCTGATACGTTAAATTTCAATATTTTTTTAAAGTCTGCAGAATATTATAATGATAAACTGGCCAAAAAATTATACGATACAGATGTACTACCAACTGAATATCAACCTTTAAGTTCAAATATAAATAAGCAATCTTTTTACAATAAAATTGCCTCTACAATTTATAAAGAATTACATAAACTATATGCTTCCGAATACAGAATCCTTGCTGGATTTGAAATTACTAAAACAACTGGTAATGAAGTTTTCTTTCGCGGTATAAATAAAAGTATCACAGCAGATCATCATATTGGGCGCGCAAACAGTAAAGGATTTGATAGCTTGTTCAAATATCACTTACCAGCTGAATTTAATTGCAAATGGAAAGATGACGATGCTAGTTTTGTCACTTCAACTTCTTTATCTTTACAATCAACTTTCGCATATACTGTTGACCATTGTAAAGAAACGTTTTCCCCTTATCAAGTATCATTCGGATATATACTTGATATTAGGCCACCTAAAGGTACAGAGGTGGTTAATTTAATGAGATATCATACTAATGAACAATTAGGACATCGTAAAAGTAATCTTGAAATATCCTTTGATGTTATTGATTTAAGTTGGATTAGAGCAATTTATGAAATCGCAATAAGTAACAATGAATTTAAAGTTGTGAATGTTATCGAAAATCCTTATCACACTGAAAGGGTAGATAAATTAGACTTACCTTTAATAATACAAAATACAACTTTTGATAGATTAGCTAAATACAAAAGACAAAATAACACTAATATTAACGATTTGCCATTTAATCTTGATACTCATTATCCAATAAATGATGAACATAGAAAAGCTATCACAGAAGTTTATTTTAAGGATTTATTAGTAGACAATAATAAATTTGTTCCTTCGCTTGATGTACCACATATATTAAATGAAAATGGAGAGTTAGTAAGACAGGAAAATTACGATAGCACAATTATAAAAGCCAGAAGAGAAAAAGAATTAAAAAGAATCAATGAATTATTAGACATTACTTTAGGTAATGAAAGAATAAAAGTAATTGAGAAAAATGAAACAGTTGTAGAAGAAAAACAACAAAATAATACAAATCAACAATTAAATGGAGATAAAAGAATGGGTAAACATAATATAAAAAATACTGGCTTTGGCTATGATATGTTTAAAGATACTTTTAAAGAATATAGTAAAGAAGATTCAAATCAAATTAAGGATAGATTTCAATCTTTAATGAATTCTAAAAATTACCCGTCTTATGAAGATAATCATATTTATCATCTTATGAATAAACTTGAAAATCATGAAAATTTACCAACTGAGCATCGTATAGTAATTTGGAATGATGGTATGTTTGGTCCAATGTCGGAAGAGATATCTATTAATGATGAAAATGCTAAATACACTGCTGATAGTATCGATGACGTTGAGCTTGATGGTAAAGTTACTGTTATGGTTGTACATACCGGAAGTCATTTCCAAGCTTTATTAGTAGATAAACTTAACCCAATAAAGCCAAGATTATTTTATTTTGAACCAGCTTCAAATGGAGCGGAACCTTCATTTATTAAATATTTAGATCAGGGGAAATATGAAATTTATTGTAATACAATAGCTTTCCAAGATTCGAGTAGTTATGAATGCGGACCTTTATGTATTGAATTTTTAATGCGTGCTTATAATGGAAGAATTTGGGAAAATTCAGCTATTACACAAAAAAATTATAATGATGAACTGGTTACTCTTATTGATAATAAAGCAAATAATATTCCTAATAATAAAAAAGATTTTATATACTTTGAAGAATTTAGTAAAAATAATATTAGGCCAAGACAATATAAGTTAATTGAGATTAGTGTTGAAACTGCACCTAGGGTGCATACTCAAGCACACGAAGAGAATAATTTAAAAGAAAATCAAGAACCAAAGACACAAAGTAACTTACCCTCTCCTGAAAATAAGAATAATCCTGGTCATGAAAAAAAGACTTCATTAAATTATATTAAATTAGCTTTAGGTATTTTACTAGGTGGATTAAGCATAATTGGCGCAAGCTTTATTCCACAACTTAGAAAAGTAAAACCTTTATATTTAATATCAACTATAGTTTTAGGTGAAAATTTCTTAGCTAATTTACTTTCACCAAAAGAAGAAAAACAAAACCACCAAAATGTTGTTAGATCATTTGCATCTAATCTTTTCGGCTTAGGTTGGGCTAAAAAACTTGATCAATCAACCGAACAAACTCAATCGGGTCCTAACCTTAACGCTTAACTTTAACTTATAACCCTTCTGTACATAAAATATAGAAGGGTTATTTATATATATATTATAAAGGCAAAACCCTTTGAACATCTAGTAAAACATTGTTTTTATTAATAAAAAATATTACTTATTCTAATAAAGCTTATGTTGACATTTGGTTAAATTTAAGTTAATATTTGTTAAATTTATTAACTTTTAATTATTTATCAAAATATGTTTGATTCTTCACATTTTAAATATCTTCCTTCAGAAATATTGGATTTAGTTTCTGATAATATGGATGATAAAGAGTTTATGAGTTTCATAAGCAAAAATAAACAACTAAGAAGATATTACATTTTAAATGAATTGAATGCTTTAACTACTAATGGTAAAAGCGGAAAAAATCAGCTTTTAAGCTTTCTTGTATTAAAAAATTTTTTAGACAATTTAAAAGAAAACGACAACCTTTGCTTTAACATAACTTATTTTAATGATTTTCAGTTTTTTAAGTACAAGCTTCCTAAAACCATATCTGAATTATTAAAACAATACAGATTTAAAAAATTTAATGCACACCTAGAATTACTTTTAGCTGTAGCAAATTCTGATCTTGAATATGAACTTCCTAATCTTATATATATTTATAATAATATTGATAATAAGACAAAAAAGTTTTTTTGCGATTTCACAGTAAATGCCTCAAATACTATAGGGAACCTTATTGCGGGGCAGTTTCAGTTATTTGAAATTCTAGAGAATATAAGCTTGAGTGAACAAGATCGTATAAACAAAATTATGCATTTAATTTCATTAGGTACACCTTTTGATTATAATTCATTAAAAGAGGCGTTTTATATATTAGAACAAAATCATAACATTTTTGAATATTTAAAAAAAATACATGATTTTAGAGAGTATCCAATAATTAATTGGAACATTTTAGAAACCTTAAATGATAAAGAAACTCGAGTTATAATTAATGCCAGAAATGCCCAACTAGATACTCTTTTAAATTTTCTTATAAGAGAAAATTATGAAACATACGCAAAGGTTATAATAAATAAAGGCTGTAATCTAAATATGGCAGGTAAAGGGTTTAAAACTCATTTAATTGAAGCAATAAATAATAAATGTTTTCTTATTGCCAAAATATTAATTGAAGAAAAAAAAGTTAGTTTAAAGATTTCGGATAATAATTATGATAATCCTTTAGATTATGCTATATTAAGTAAAAATAAAGATATATGCGAATTATTAATCGCTAATGGAGCTGATTTAAACTTATACGGTAGTAGTCAAGAGCCCCCTATTCATAATGCAATTCGTTACGCTGGAAAAGAACTATCTCAATTATTAATTCAAAGTGGTGCAGATATAGATCAAAAAAATAAGTATAATGAAACTGCTTTGACAATTGCTATAAAGTGGGAATTTTTTGATATTGCAAAAGATTTAATTGAAAGAAATGCAGATGTTCATGTTATAGATTATGAAAAAAATAATCTTTTAATCTCCGCAGCCGAGTCCAAAAAAGATAATATAGATATATTGAATATTTTATTAGATAAAGGATTAAATATTGATCATTTTAATAAGTATGGATATACAGCATTGTATAATGCTATTTCTACAGAAAATTCTAAAGCTACTCAATTACTTTTGAGTAGAGGCGCTGATATTAAACTTAAAGATTCCACTGGAAAAACGTATTTACATTTTGCATGTGAAAAAGGTAATTATTCAGGCGTTAAATTTTTCATAGAACAAGGTTTAGATGTAAATGCAAAAGATATTAATGGTTTTACACCTTTACATTATGCTCTTAATTATAATAATTATTCACTTGATTTCTCTTCTCAAAGGTTTGATATAGTTAAACTATTAATCCAAAATAATGCCAATGTTAATGACGTTACTAACGATGGAGACTATCCACTAGAACTCGCTGTATCAACAGGTAACTTAGAATTAGTAAAATTTCTAAGAGAAAAAGGAGCTAACTTAGTTTTCGACACAAAAAATAATAAATCAAATATTTTACATACAGCTTGCAGAAAAAACTTTAAAAATATAGCAGAATTTTTATTACAGTTAAATTCAGATTTAGTTAACTCGTTAGATCACGAAGATTATACCCCTGTGTATTGGGCTATAGGTTTAAAGCGTACTGAGATGGTAGAACTATTATTTAAATATTCACCTAAGCCTTATATACAGAAAGGAAATTTACACACTTACCTTCATGTAGCATGTGGGACAGATGCCATCGATATTGTTAAATTATTATACAATGAAGGTTATGACGTTAATGCTTTAAATTATAACAATGAAACACCTTTACATTATGCAGTAATGTACGGAAAAACAGCAATTGTAAAATTTTTATTAGAAAAAGGGGCTGATATTACTATAAAAAATAATTCCGGCCAATCTGTGTTTGAAATAATGAGATTTGGACCTGACCGTGAATTAATATATAGAATATTAATTAACCATAAAAATTTAATTGATAGTAGAAATATTCAAAATAATGTTTCTAGTAAAGCGCAATTAAAAGAACCTATAGAGAGTTCTACTAAAAGTAATGCAGACGATAACGCTCAACCTAATCAATTATTAACAAATGAAAATGCTCAAAATAATAGCAGCATAAAAGATAGTCCTTCTAAGAAAAATATTATTTTCAATATTTTAAAGCCTCTTGGGCTTATCTTGTATGTTACTGGTTTAGCAATTTTAAGTGATCGCTTTATCTTTAAAACTAATGCTTTACCTAGATTTTTTAATTACTGTTTTAAAACATTAAAAAATAGTAATAATTACAGAAACTATCTAGAAAAAGCAACTGAACAAGCTGCGAAGATAATTCAACGTAATTTTAATTCTTAGTTACCCCTACCCTTCTTTTTGATTATACATTTAGAAGGGTATTTCTTTATCAAAACCACCCCTTTATAAGATTTTGATATTAAGATGAGTTTTGACACACATAATTCTTTCAACTCCCTTATAATTTTCAGCACTAAAAATTAATCTCATAAACCATCGTTTTTAGGACAGTTCAATTTAAAAATAGAAAAATATATGAAACTAAATATTTTTTTAGTTGTTAATTTGTAGAAGGGTATAAATACCCTTCCCTAAATTACATAACTATACAATTTTTTTGATTTGCAAGTGGCACATGTTCATTTACTAGTCTTTCCAAGTTTTTTACATTTGCAAATTCAGGTAAAGTCATTTCATGATTTTTTGCTTGTTTTAATTTGATTTCAACATAATCAGGGCTAGGTATGAATGGCCCTGTAAGCATTTCAATAAATACAAACGTTTTATATTGCGCTTTTTTATTTAAAAATTCAGAAGCATTTTCTAAAGCTTCTTTAGTTGAAGTTATTTTTTCACCTAATCTTTCTAAACTTGGATATGCTAGAACTTTATGATAAGCACATTCAACAATTGATACTACACTTCCGGTTGTAGAAGTTAAAGTACTGCCAATTGATGCAAGTGTAGACATCGATGAAGCTTGAGATGATTTTGAAGAAGCTTTAGAAGAAATTTTAATTTCATCATTTTTTGTAAAATATTTTCCTAATCCTCCAACCAATAATAAACTTAAAGCTAACGAAGCACAACTATGAGACACATCTTCAGAAGGTGTTTCACTAACATACCCTATTAATGACCACCCTGCCTCATTATTTAAAACTTTATTACAAAAATTTTCAGCTTCTTGTTGAATTGCGGCAGTATTTAATCCATAAAATCTTAAAATTAAATCTGGCTGATGATTATCTTCGTTAATCACGTCCTGCTCAGGATTTGACATATTAATCCCTCCTGAATTTGAAGGCCATAAGCTAATATATCTGTTATTAGATAATTCGATTGAAACATGACCTACATTAAATTTTGACACTGCACCCAGACGTGAGTTCCAAATTCTAACTATAACTGCATTATCACGAAGCATTTCTTCAGTATAAGCACTTTTAACATCTACGCGCTCTCTCATAACACATACCCATATAAGTTATTATTAATCAAAAATTTCTACTAAAATAAGTATGAAACTTCAATTAATACTTTACCAATAACTTACTTTTTGTAAATATTCATTTTAACTCATTAAGATTTTATTTGTATGCTTTTCTTAATATATATAATATTAATATATAAAAAATTATCTCCTAATTAATTTTAAAACTAAGAGGTTACTTATGAAAAATAGCAATTCTGAAATAAACATTGCTAGTATTTATAATAATAAAGCCGCAAATATTATAGCTCACATTGAACATTACTATACGCATGCTTATTATGAAGAAACTTTATACGTGCCCTTAGATAAAAAAAGTGAATCTATTGATGGCGAAAATAATAGCATTGAAAAAATAATTGAAAGTTTTTTTGCAAGTAGCAAATCATCTTTATTACTTACTGGTGATTCTGGTTCTGGTAAAACTTTTACTTTGAAACAAATAACTGCTAAATTTTGGCGTAATTATAATAAAAATGATCACATAATTACACTTTTTATTTCTTTAAGTTCTATTAAAAAGATAGATGAAATTTTCAAAAATCATCTGGAAAGTATATGTAATTTTGAAATTGAGGAACAAGTTTTAGAGATTTTAAAATCAACCTACACTTGGCATTTTATACTAGACGGATACGATGAAATGACAAATGCTAAAGGTGAAAATTTGTTTAAAAAGAATTATTTTAATGGCCGTAGCGAAGGTGCAAGAATAATTAAACCTTTTAAAAATTTAAAAGTAATAACTTCTGCACGTTTACAATATTTGCAGACAACTAATAATTACAAACAGCTTTTTTATCCTATAAATTCTAACGATATAGAACAACCCGCTTTATATGATGAAATAGTAATAAATCAACTTAGTTCTTCTAAAATAAGTGAATATATTTCTGAATATATTAGAAGTAAGGGAAATCAATTAACTGAACCCTGGAATAATTTAGCTCAATATATTACTACTCTTAACCGTTCAAGCGAATTAAATGAGCTTGCTAGTAATCCATTTATGCTTTCAAGGTTAGTAGAATTTATTCCACAGTTAGCACAAAGTGAGCAGTTAGAAAATATTGATAAATACACTTTAATTAGTAAATATGTGTATTGCAGTTTTTCTAAAGATTCTGAAAAAAAATGCACTGCTTTACTTTCAGATTCTTTAGAGCAGAAACAATTTTTTTTCGACATGTTCTTTCTTTTTGCAAAAGATTTAGCTAAAGAAATGTTTATTGAAAAAGCTGAAAACCGCCAGTTTCAGCCCGGAGTCAATTTAATTATTTATCAGGAAGACAGAGAGAATCCATGGTATAATTTTTTTAACAATTTGTTTGAAAGTTATAGTAGACAATATCCACAAAAATATAGCCGTAACAGGGATGAAAAATGGCAAAAAGAAAGTTGCCTGGTAACAATTGAAGAAAGTCCTGACCCTAATGATGCAAATAAAAAACTTTATAAATACAGTTTTAGACATAAATCAATATTAGAGTTTTTTGTAATTGAGGTGATTGTAGATGAGTTACTGAATGCTTATAGTAATTTTAATCAAGATTTTCAATTAAAATACCTTGATCCCAATAAATTAAAACAATCAATTTTAAATCAAAAAATATTAGCAGATGATCCTGACTTATTAAATGGCATAGCTAGTCGTTTGATTTATCCCGGAAGGTTACAAAATTTCAATAATAACGAAACAAAAATCAGTGATATACGAAGAGTAGTTACTTTATTAGAACAAGTGGTTGAAGCATCTGCGGTTATGGAAGATATAAGCATTCTTTCATCAAACATTGCCACACTTTTAAATTACATGAATATCGACCTGAAGAATAAACAATGGAGCAAGGTTAAAATACCGGCTGCTGATTTACGTGAGACAGATTTAACCGGCATAGACCTATCTCATGCTGACTTAAGGGGAGTTAAATTCGACAAATCTAAATTAGATAATACTAATCTGTCCTATTCTAACCTTGAAAATTCTATATTTGATAATAGTTTAGAAGGTATTATTAAATATGATGAAAATGAGATTATATTAAGAAGAATTTTAGCTCGTAATATTGGTAAATATTTAATTTTTGTTGATAAAGTACAAGGTAATAACAAAATTTACCAAATATTACGCATATATGACATAAATTTAAAAAAATTTCAGGGTAATTTTGAAATTCCTTCAAATACATATTTAGATAAGTCAACAAATGTTTTTATAATTGAGAATACAAATAAATTAATATTTATAAATCTTGATAAATTTGGTTTTAATAATATTAAGCCAACCCAATATGTTATATATGACATAAATAATAATAAATTTAAAACTATTACAAAAAGTATTAATTATCTTAGTATGAGAGAGATATATAATGAAATAGATTTTGAACAAATAATGAAAGATGAGAGGTTAATATACAGAACTAATGGAAGTTACAATGAAGAAAATTCTTTGGATAATTTAATTAATTTTAATAAGAATTATTATTTCTATTCACTGTCGGATAACCTAGAGCATTTAATTATAGTACATAAAGAATCTCATTATTATTTTTCAATACTTCAAAGATTTGGTCAACAAGGAAATTTAATTCAATATCGAAAAATTTTTTCATTAGAACGTCACACAATAAGAAAAATACAAAATTTAAACCATTCCTTAATTGCCATTACAGTTGATGATTATACGGTAAAAAAGTTTAAAGATTCATATATATCATCCCCAGCAATATTAATTATTAATAAATTTACTGGAGAAATAATTATTAACCATGACGTTGGAAATACATCTTTTACCTCCGCAGAAGAATATGGATTAATACTATTCGATAAAGAAACTAAATTAATGATTGGAAACCAAAATTATGTTAAAGCTTATGATTTAGAGCATGGTACTGAAATTAATGAATATTATATACGTGACATATTTCCCTATGATTACCATAATCTAAATCAATATAAAAAATTTGAATTTAAACATTTTTTAAATTTTAATCAATTAGAAGCTGATATTAATAATTTTAAAAATGCTTACACTGAACTATATCAGGATTTGTATAATCCTTCTAATGATAACAGATTGGATTTAACTGAACGTTGCAGATATATATTATATTATAGAATGAAACAATTAAAAGAGCTACGCAAAATATTGTCAACTGCATTTGACAAAGTGGACTTTTTAATAACAAGTTACATTGATGATAAAACAGAAAATTTACATGATAAAATTATTGAACGAATTTCGGAAGAACTAAGTAAAATAAAACAATTTACTAAATTTTTCCATGATACAGAATATGTTATTTTACCTCACTCATCTTTAGAAACAAATAACTACGAAATTTTAAGTTTAGGCATATTTAAATATGGAACTGTAAATATTAATATCTCTAATAGCAATTTACAATTGCAATATTCTTCTGAGTTTGGTGAATCGTTTTCATATGAAATTATTACTAATGATAATTTTTTACATGAAATGTTACATTCTTTTATAACTAAACTGAAGCTAATTGAAGATGAGTGTAATAAACTTATAAACGAGGATTATATTAAAAAATCAAACGAAAGCATTAATTGTAGAAATGAAAATTTTTTGCCATTAATGCATAGAAATTATGAAATTGAAAATTATTTGGAAGAGAACAACCAACTTATAGTTGTTCCCAATGATCAAAAGCAAAATGTTGTAAGAGCAATACCATATTGCTTTACTACTAATAAATTTATTAATCAACCAATTGATTGGAAAATTAGTGAAATTTATGGCAGACATAGTTATCAAACTTATAAAGTTCAAGCAAATGGTGTGATTATAACAAATAGATATAAAGATATTATATTTAAAAAATTGAAGAAATTAGGCCAGCAATTTGCTATTTGTGAAAATAGTAGAACAAGCCTTTATAATACTAATTTTCAGTCAGTCTTAAACGTTTCGCGGCAAGATTTATTGTATTTTCAATCTTTAAGGCTAAATATAACTGGCTGCCAAACTATTTCAGAGAACAATTATTTTACTAATTGGACAGAGGTTTTAAGAAGAGAGCGAGTTTCACCACCTAATGTAGTTCCTATAAATCAGTTAAATTCTCCAATACTTGGATTTAATGGTCAGACCGTAACCTTAAATGATAATAATTTTCAAATTGTATATGCACTAAATGAAGTTAATAGTAAAGAAAGCTTGTTAATTTTATATCATAACAATAATAATTTAAAAGTAATTTGGTTCTATGTTCATGGTAGTCGTTTATGTAAAACTGATTTACCAATATATTTAGTAGCTAATTTAATTAAAGGTAGTAAATTTTCTTCTTCCATTGTTAGTTTCAATAATTTAAAAAATCTTCCTCATAATAAAGGACCTATTCCTAATAATGCCATTTTAAGCAGTTTTATTGAAAATACAGTAACAAATTTATTTAATTATAATTTTCAGGTTCCAACAAATGCTAATTGTTTTGAAAGCTTAATTTGTAATATACACTCTTTGATATCAGGAAATCAAAATGACATTGCTAGAAATAATTTAATACTTAACCCTCTCAAAGACTGGTTTAAGAATTTGAAAATTTCAAAACTTGATAAGCCTATTGATGTAAAATTTATTCAAAAATATTTGGAATTAATAAATGCAATTAACTTTAGAAAGTTAAGAAATCAGGATCACACCCAAGTTTTATCGAATTATTATCGGATAAAAATTCCAAATGACACTTTAGAACCTGGAAATTACATACAATCACAAATTTTAATTTTACCTTATATAAACAATATTGAGGTTTTAGATTTAAGTTACAATAATCTTAGTGATAATACGTTTGAGTTTTTACTAAACAATTTGGCTCGTTTTAATAATTTAAAGATATTACTATTAAATAATAATAATATAACAAATAGTGGCCTTGGCAGGTTGATTGAAAAACTTAGAAATATTAATACGTGTCCTAATTTAGAATTTATTAGCCTTGCTCAAAATCAAATTTTTTGCACTCATGAAAGTATAAATACACTCGAGATATGCGTTAACGCAAGGAACAATTTAAAATACATTGACATATCAATGAATTTTATAATGCGAGGAAATGAAAATTGTCCTATAGAAAATAGTTTAAGAAATAATATACCGCATATAGCTTATAATTATACAAAATATTTTGATTCAAATAATTATAATAATAAAAATAAATTTTACTTACCTAATACTAAGTTTATTTCATATAAGTCGAATGTTTATAGCTTGTTAAGACCCACAACCCTATTAACTACTGATAATGCTGTATCTGGATTATATGTTTACAGAGGTTTACCTACAGCTCAACATGCATCAATGTTAATAGAGGCTCTCTCAGATTATGGTCAAAGATATATTCTGAAAGCAGATTTATATTGTGATCCAGATACAAAAGAAATGTTTATAAAATTCAGATATTTTTCACCAGAGGAATTACCTGATTTTAAAAGTAGAACTGGTTCAAAAACTGTCGAAATAAGTAAAAGTAAACTTAAAGAGTTAAAAAGTAATATCCTGGAATCACAAAGAACAATCACTGCTTATACTTATAGCGCTATACCAACTGTATCTAAAAATCAGCATAATTGTGCTACATGGCTAAAAGAAATGTGGGTAAAATTAGGTTTACTTCAATCAGCGGAACTTAATAGTTTCTTGATTATAAAAGAAGTAGAAAGTAAAGGTGGGTGTATAATGATGTAAAAAATCTTTAGTTCCCAAAGTTATAAAAGCTTTTTAAAGCATTTCACATTTATATTTGTTTTCTCTTAATGATAGTTCCTTCATTAAGCCTATCTTGATTATCCCTTATACTTTGGTTACTAACAATATCGTAATTAATTGACGATGGATAATTTGAAGCATAAATTCTAGGTGTAATTGGAGAATTATCTACCTTATTTAACATTTCCAATATAATATTATAGTTAGATTTTTTTGTAATTTCGTAATTTGATAAGGCATAATCAATTGCCTTGCAGCCTTTGCTATCAACTATATTTATATCAGCACCTAATTCTAATAGTAAGCTGACTAATTTAATATTTCCATCTTTACATGCCAGATGCAGGACTGTTCTACCTTTAGAATCAATTTGATTAATATTACCTTCTTTTGTAATCAACCGGAGGATACGCTCATACTTTTTAGTAGGCCAGAACCATACGTTATCAAATGGTTTTACAATACATTGTAACAATGGTTTTTTAGTAAAAGGCTTTGAAATTATATTTAATCCTATATTTAAAAAAGCTATAGATAAACTTATCAACGGTAATGGCTCATATGAACAGGCTAAATAATTTGAAAATTCAAGGTACCTTTGCACAACAACATGGAAAGGTGATTTATAATTATTATCACCAATGTTTAATTTTGCACCTTTATTAAGTAGGAACTTAATAATAAACTCGTCGCCATTACTACATGCTACGTATAGAGCAGTTTTGCCTTGAAGATTAATCGCATTTATATTATTAAAACCTAATTCAAACAACTTTTGTATATTAATATAATCACCCTTCGAGCATAACATATGTAGTAAAGTTTGACCTTCACTATCGGTAGCGTTAATATCTGCAGCGTGATTTAACAAGAACCTTACCTGTTCTTTAGGTAACAAACCTTTTTCAAACCATTTGGAAAATAGATGTACTATTAAGGGCTTACCGTTAATATTGACATTTATTTTCGCTCCATTTTTATATAAAACCTCAGCTATTCTAAGTTTATTATTTAATAGAGCAATACTTAGTGGCACCTCACCCTGCAATTCTCCATAGTAAGTATTAGGTAGCCTGCATACTTCATTAATATCGGCACCTTTGCTAATTAAGAGACTTATAATATTTTCAAAATATGTTAATTCCCTTAGCATTACATTAGCTCTGCTTACCAAATGTATAGCCCCAGTATTATTTACTTCAGCACCAGTATCTAATAATTTCTCAATTTCTGATATAGGATAACCTTTATATATCATGTAAAATAATACAGTTTTTAGGTTATTATCTCTAATGTTGTAAAAACAATTTTTATTTATATCATGTACAATACCATAACTCATGATCGATTGAGCCTCGGAAACCTTTTTTATAAAACTTTTTATCTCTTCATTTGCTAAATTAGCAGCCTGTTGCGAAATATATACTCCTGAACGAAGAAGAGAGGTAATTATTTCTAACCTCTTATCAGTTTCTAAATCTTTATTTGTTAACGCGTCATATAATTGTACTTGCCCAGCAAGCAAATTAAATGGGTTTAAAGTAAAATTTACTTTGGTATTTATAAGAAATTGTTTTAAATTGTTAGGTAAGGTAGCAATTAAAGATCTAATTTCTTGTGCATTATATAACCCATAATTATCCTTAAACATCTTTATTAATTTATATAATTCACTATTTAAATCGTTTATATTTAAAAAATTAAATCTTGCAGCATGATTGTTAATTTGGAAAAAATTAAGTAAAGACTCTTTATCCAAATTCGATAATATGATCTCAATAATCTCAGCCGGTAACTCAAATAACAGGGGCGTATCATTTCTATTATTATCTTGCATATTATAGCTGTTTAAGGACATAAAAACTCACTAATTTTTTGGTTAATATCTCTAATTGTTATAAACTTAGTTTAAACTATTAGTCAATATATGAATAACTTATCAAAAATGGCATAAAATCGCTAAATAATAAACCTACACAAGACTAATACACTTCAAAATATTATAGGTTTAGCGTATTAAGCTTAGAAAATAGAATATTGAAAAAAACTTATTGGTAAATAATATAAAACCTTTTTTATA
This sequence comes from Sphingobacteriia bacterium, assembly GCA_017304685.1. Classification (NCBI taxonomy): domain Bacteria; kingdom Pseudomonadati; phylum Bacteroidota; class Sphingobacteriia; species Sphingobacteriia bacterium. The sequence goes on from JAFKLR010000003.1 coordinate 1,153,962, forward strand.
AAACATAATGAAAGAAAATCATTTTTATATGATTTGCTTTAATCCTTTTTCTTATATTGATTTATTTACAAATTTCTAAATAGTATTTTAAATATTTTGAGATAGATTTTAATAATCAAGAAAACAATCGTTTTTAGGACAGTTTATAAATGCCACTAAATTCTTCTTAAATATCGCAATAGTATTATATTTTGCTTTACTTTTACCATAATATAAGATATACATTGTATATACAAACATATAAAGGTATATTATGCAAATTCACTTTTCTAAATGGGGCAATAGTATAGCTGTAAGAATACCAAAAAGCGTAGCCGAAGAATTAGGTTTAAATGATGGTACTATTGGTAATTTAAAACTAAACGCTAATAAATCATTGGTTATTGAGAAAATTAATGACCGTAAAAGTCTATTAAATAAATTATTAAATGATATTACCCCAGATAATTTACATAATGAAATATCTAGCGGTTATTCTATTGGTGCGGAGAATATTGATTAACCATGGAATACGTACCAGATAAAGGTGATATAATTTGGATTGATTTTGATCCCCAAGCAGGTAGTGAGCAAGCAAAAAGAAGGCCTGCTATTGTGCTTACACCTAAAATATATAATAAAAAAACTTCTTTATGTATTATTTGCCCTATTACTTCTAAAATTAAAAACTATCCCTTTGAAGTAAAAGTAAAAATAAATAATAGTGCTTCAGCTATTTTAGCCGATCATGTTAAAAGCTTTGATTGGAAAGCTAGAAATGCAGAATTCCTTCAAAAGGCACCTAAAGGCGTTAAACAACAAGTTCTTGAAAAACTCTCTCTTTTATTAAGTTAAGAACATCTTGAAGGTTTTATTTGATTCAATCTACTTTTTAAAATTTCTTCACTATAAGAACTGGATTTATTAACATTATTTGTCTCTTTCTCTCTCATAAAAAAATCTATTGCATATGAATCAGAGACAAATCTTCTAAGAGTTTGAAATTTTAAAAAGGACTCTTGCGATAACCCTATATTGATTAGTTTATTAATACTATCTATACCGTAAGTATTCCTAGCTATTTTAATTAACTCAGCAATTTTAGGATCGTTCAATATTGGATTTTCATAAGAAATATTACAATAGTAAGTGTCTATCTCATTAGAAGAGCTTTCATCACTAGAAGAAAGACTATTTGAATCAGTTGCTGAAATTGAACTGTTACTTGATCCTGAATATCTATTAAGTTCACTACTAATTTTATCATAAAGGCTAGTCCCAAAATACTGACCTTTATATTTTTCTTTTAATTTATCATATAATTTGGAAATTTCTTTAAAACTATGTTCTTCCATCAAATTATCTCTATCTCTAACTAATGCCCAGAATTTATCTTCATCCACATCATATAAGTCACTCAATTCTTCAATATCCACTTCATCATTACAATTACTTAAAAACTCTATTACTGCATCATTTGACATATCAATTAGCTTTTGCTTTGAGTCTTCATAAAAGCTGATGATTACTGTTAATTCTATTTCTTCCGCATATAGTTTTTTTATAGCCTGATAGCATTCATAATATTCTAACATTTCATTTTGAGAGAAAATATTTTGTAAAATATTTAATTGATTTAAATTAAGTTCATAAAGATCATCTAATTCAAAATCATCAAAACTATAATAATTAAATATTTCTGCTTTTAATTTTGTAGCTTCGATATTTATTCCATACCAATCACTCACATTTTCAATAATAATATTGATAATTTTTAATTGATCGATACCTTCTTTTAATTTAATCCCTTTAAGTAATAACCATTTACTTAAAATATTCGCTTCTAAGGTAATTAATTTATTTAATTCTTGAGCATTTTCTGCTGAGAAATTTTCATTCGTGTAGTCATATGAATAGTTTATGGCAGTTTGATAATTTTTATGCATCCATCTTGCGGCTGGTACTGCATTTTCTATAGCCATTGGCATCATTTGCTTTTCAAAAGCTTGATCCCAAGTCATTTTTTTAGCTTCAATAAGTTCTAAAAGCATAAAGTTAGTGATTAATGACCCTGGATTTCGTACAACTTCCGTACCAAACAGAAGGTAAGTTAAAGAATTTATAAAACCTGCTAAACGGTTTTTATTATGACTATTAAAACCATTCAAAGACTCTATAATCTTTAAACCTTCCCCTTTTAAAGCCTGTCTAATCCATTTGGCAATTTGCTTATCATCGACTTCATAGTTAATTTTAATGTTTTCTATAACTTTATTAATACCGCTATAACTACCGCTATTAGCCGTTTTATTAATTTCAACTATATCACTGCGAGAATAACTTTTTGTATAGATAACCTGTTTTTCATTTGCTGCACTTTCCAAACCTGGAAACATAATTGATCTGCTTAAAATTTCCTGGTCATCTTCAAGACAATTATCATTATCTTTTAAATTTTTCATTACTCTTCTATTTGAAACATTCATTAACCTCAAATATGCTAGAAAATTTGCCATAGTAGAATCTTGGTTTAAGCAAATTGTAAAACTATTAGTTAATATCTTTCTATATACCTCGTTAAAACAAGCTGCCTTAATAGCTTTATAAAATTCTTTCTGCAAAGTATTACAAAATAAACCACTGTTATCAAATTCTTGTTTTTTTACACCTTTGCAGTGTTTTTCAATAAAGGTTGTTAAACTAATATTACTTGTTGGTTTTAATAATAATTCAGCTATATTTTTCTTTATAGAACTATTTTCGCGAATTATTAATTGTTTTAAATTGATTTTAACTGAGCTATTAACTTTAATACGAGCTTTATCTAATTCACCTGGTTTATAAATTAGTTTTACACCTATATTGTGATAAATTTCTTTTATAATTTTTTGGATATCTTTATCATCTAATTTAATTGTTTTACATTTGAATTTGAATAGTGAAACAATGTTATAGTATGGTATTATTGCTTGAAGGTTATTACTAAAAATTGCTTTAATAAATTTTCTTTTATCTTTTAGCATTAATTCATTAAACTTATCAATAACATTTTTAACTGCGTTTTTATCAGTAGTAGGATGTTTTTCAAAAGTTTTAATTACCGCTTTTTTGATACATTTTTTTAAAATTTCATCTGATAATACTTCACTATCAGTTAAATATTGTAGTTTTAATGGATAATATATTTCAGCAACTTGTTTTGAGTAAAGTATCCTTAAACCTAGCTCATGCGCTATAAATGATAAAGTACGATCACTTTTAGAAGTATCAGTTAAACTCTTTAAACTCATTATAGATTCATTAAATTCATCTATTCCAAATTCATTTAGATTATCTCTCTCCTCCTCTTCAGAAGAGCTATCATCAAAATAATATTTATAATCTTCGTTAACCTTTTGTTTTTTTTTACTCATGATATCTCATTAATACTTCTTTTTTATTTAATATATCTTTAACTATTTGTTAAAGCAATTTCTTAATTCATTTTTTTAAGTGCACTTTATAAGGCTTTGATTATAGGACTAATTTCGATATGTACATTATTCCTACACTCTATATTTTTTACAAAATAGGGTGATAAGAAATCGTCTTTAGGACATATTATTTCTAATTCCGAATAATTGACTTAATCAATAATATGTTTCATAATAGCTAATATATTAATTATTTGCTGATGATATGGATAAAGATTCAAATTTCATTGATTCTAACGAAAAAGTCATACAATTTAGTAAATTGAATAACCCTGTTTATGATTCTAAAGTAGACAACTCATACCTTCCTCCTTTTAAAGAAGTCCTTTTAGCTATTGAAAAAGGTGATTTGTATGTAAAACTTGATATAAGTGGTAAATACTTAGGATATTCTGATCCAAGATTATTGAACTATTTATGGGATGTGTACCTTACTAATGAGTTTATAGAAGTAGCTGACAATAATATAGCAGTTAAAGAAATATTAAATGCTCTAGAAAAATTAAATTCACAACTTAATCAATCATTAGAAAACGCTAAAAACTTCGCTAATTTAGAATTCTTACTAAATAGAGGTGCAGATATTAATGCTATCGATAAAGATAATTGTAATTTACTACACAATGCTTTGAAAGCAGGTTCTATAAAACCTGTAGAAATATTAATTAAAAGAGATGCAAATATAAATGCACAAGATAAATGGGGCTGGACTCCACTAAATTACACGGTTAGAAATCTTCGCAAGGATATCACAAAACTACTGATAAAATCTAAGGCTAATATTAATTAAAAAATATTGAAGGTGAAACACCTTTACACATTGCAATAGATATAAATTCAATAATGTTTACTAAACTACTTGTTGATGCAGGTTCAGATTTAAATATTAAAGATAAAAGATATAATACACCTTTAGATAGAGCAAAAGCTCAAAATCATACTTGTGTAACTAATTATCTAAGTAACTACAGTTTTAATAATTCCTTAAATAGATAATTTAATATATTTCAGCAGCTTATATATAAATTAAAGTAATATTTAAAATGCTTATCTATTAATAGATTAGAATTCTTGACTTTAACCTAGAAATGTTAAATAATTAATAATAGATTAATATATCTATTTCTTTGCTAATTTGGGGACTTAATGTCAGAAAGAGATAAACAATTAGAAGAAAAACTTAAGAAGATTAATTCTCTTAGCAAAGAAGAGAAGCAGGAAGTTATTAAGCTAGTTGAAGAATTTATTAAGGAACAAGAAAAAAATTCTAATAAGGAAGGCGCTAAAGGTGAACTTAGTAAACCTGAACTTTTAGAAAAGTTAGAAGGTGTTCTCGAAAAGTTAAAAGTTGAAGGTGATATTAAATTAACACCAGAGGAATTAGAATTATTAGAAAAGATTGGTGTTAAAGAAAGTTGGCTTAAGAAAGCTATGAATTTCCTATTACCTAAGGTTTTAGCTAATTTCATTATAGCATCTGCTAAAACTTTCCTTGGATTAGAGCCTCAGGCTGATAAAGCCATTATAAAAGATGACCTTATAAAAGAATTTCAAGGTAAAGCTGAAGCCTCAAAAGCTGCAAGTAATGAACAGCAACAACAAGAAAGTCAATCTAAAGAAAATCCTTCTAAACAAAGTAATGAATCTCTTGCCGCTCTTAAAAATGGAGCTAGTGAAGGTAAAGCTCAGGATAACCCTAAAGACAAAGGAATACCTTTTGATCCTACTGCAGAAGTTGTTAATACAAAAAACATAACTAAAGTAGCTGAAAATATTGAAAGAAACCCAGATTTACTTAAGAGTATTGAAAGCGTTAGCAAAACTACCCCTGAAAATAACTTTAGAGAAGAACGCACGAGTTTAAATCAGGAAAATTTGAGAGAAAATAAGAAAGATAATGGTCAAGATAAAGACTCAAAAGAGATGCAAAGAAAAACCGAGTTACAAAATTTATATGGCGATGATAAAGTAAACGACGCTAAGCTTGTAGAAGCTGCTAAAACTGCAGCGACTCCTCAAAAACAGTTTGAAGCAGGAATGAAACAGGGTCAAGCTGAGAATCCTCATCACCACCATCATCATAACCATGATAACCCAGCAAATAAGGCTATGAATGAAGCTAAGAGCGTGGGGGAAAATATGAAAGGTAAGGTTGAAGCTAAACCAATAACTCCAAAAGAAACTATAGAACCTAAAACAGTAGATTCTAGCCTTCCTAAAAAAGTTGATATAGAAAATCCTGGCAATGTAAAAGGGAAATAAGTACATAAGGTATTAATTATATTTTTTAATGTATAATTTTATATAATTCTACCATAGATTGACAAATAATTATAAAAATATTATGATTTAACCAAATCTTAACGTTTGTATTAATACTCAATAGGTTTAACATCATGAAAAACCATCATTCCCTTCCAGAAAACTTTGAAGTAACCGTTAAAAAATTTGACGATGGTACCTTTGAACAAGTAACTAAGTTTTTGAATAATAATTATGCTAATCAGTTTTTCTCTAACTATAAAACAGCTTATTTAGGGGATAGAGGTATTCAATTTTTAAGCCCTGAAATTGCAAACGCTTTAAAAGATAATTACTTTGGTAAAGGATTAACTTTGCCTATGGGAATGGAAGAAATCGAAAATAATACAGATAATAAGGGTAAGAAACATATTAATACTTGGCATGAATTTAATCACCAACATGGTGGAATACATTTAGGTATTGAAGAAAACGGCGGAATATTCTTTAATTTTGATAAAAATCATAAAAATTTAAATGGTAATTTATTTAGCGGGTTTATTGAAATAAAAGACAAAAGTACTGGTGAGGAATTAGTTATTGTTTGCGATAAAGGCTGGTTTTCGTGTATGTCTAATACATTTAGTGAAAAAAGTAATCCTATTTATAAGCAATGGTTTGAAAAACGCTTTGAATCTCCATCTCTTTTAAACGAACCGATTCGTGATCCTAATTTATACATTAACTTTGATATTGATAAAAAAACTCTTTCACCTCAAGAAGAAGCTACATTTGCAAGATATTATTCTCAAAGACCTAACCTTGTAATACAAGCAGCTATTGATGGAATAGCAAAAGACAATATAAATGTGCAAAAGAATAAAAAAGCAGATGATACTATCGGCTTTAAATATACCGCTCCCGCATCAACACCAAGGTTCTTTAGCTTAGCTGTTGCTAATGATGATTTTGCAAAAAATATCGATTACCATATTCAAACTTATGCTAAGCAAAATGGTTTAAAAGAAAAAGACATTAAAACCCTTAAATCAAAGGTTCAAGATGTTTTAAAAGTAAGCAATGAGCTTGGAAAACAAATTCATTTTATGGTTGAAGATAGAGAAGATCCAAATAAAATCATTACTATTCTTAATAAAGGTGCTAACGTAAATGCACGTGACGAGCATCAACAAGTCCCATTACATTTTGCAGCAAATGCTCAAAATCCTGACGAACAATTAATTAAAACAATGCTTAATAAGGGCGCAAATCCTAATGCTCAGAAAAGTACAGGCCGCACACCTCTTCATTTTGCTTGTAAAAAAGTTGGAACTGATAAAAGCAG